>CAIPKZ010000380.1 GCA_903865775.1 uncultured Prolixibacteraceae bacterium
AACCTATGCTGAGAAGAACGGCTTGGTTTATCTGGATTATTTTTCAGCCACGGTCGATGAACGAAAAGGACTTAAAAAAGAATTATCAGGAGATGGTGTTCACCCAAACTTAGCCGGATATAAAATCATGGAACCATTGGCTGAAGCAGCAATTCAGAAAGCGCTGAGCAAAAAATAAATTTTCAGGTGGGTTTATATCAATTATGACATGTCAAGGAGGCAGTCTTAAAAGAGTTCAGCCTCTTTTTTTGTTTTAAAAATGAGTGGAGTGTTTTTTTGAATGTCCCCGACAATTCAGCCTTGTCAAAATCCGGGTTGAAGGTTGGCGATGTAATTTTGCAATGCCAGGATTCAAAAATTCAGTACTTCAATCAACTGCTTCGGATAGTAAAAGATTCCCAATATTTAAGTGAACTGAATCTCGTTATCCAGCGAAATCAAATCAAAAAGACAATTCAGTTTTCATTGCAATAATTTACGTTTTTTTCATTCTTCGAGGGGAAGGTCCCCGTTAATTTTTAACTTGAAACAGATGAAAGTACTTTCTTTAAAACGAATTCTTTTATGGATCCTGACCGGGATCTTACCATCGCTGAATGAACAGTTTAAAGCCTCCTCTTTGAACCCTTCATCCCTGATGCCGACCAATCTTCGATGCATGAAAAAATATTTACTATCGGCAGTAATTCTCTTTTTGCTCTCTGTCTCCCAACTGAAGGCACAAATCAATTACAGTGTTCCCAAAACACCCTGGGAGGAAGGTTTGGGTAATCATCGTGCATTGATTAATGTTCCAAAAGCGACAGATGTTGCGCATTTAATTCTTGAGTGGCGCAGACACGATAAGAATGTGAACAATCACAGGTTTATTATTGTGAATGCACAAACAAACGAGACGGTCAAAAACATTTATCGGGGCGAAGTGAACAACGAACTTTGCGAAATTACGTTCGGTCCGGTAGCTTCAGGTAAATATTATTTCTACTACCTGCCTTGTGATATGAAATCAGGATGGAAGGGATATGGACAAGAATTTGTCAAACAGGAAGACGAGCCGCATGAAGTGTGGATAAAAGAAAATAATATCAAAGGAAGGAATAAAAACAGCTACCTTAAAGCTGAATGCATTGAATTGCAAGCGCGTACCGATTTCAATTCATTTTATCCGATGGAAGTCATCGCCACCGAAAAAGAAAAGGATAATATAGCAGCAGAGACAAATGCTCAATTTTTGCTCTTTCCCGAAGATAGAAGATTCCCAATTCGTATGCTCGACAATATTCCGCAACGATGGCTCATAAATCCAATGAACAACAGGTTTTCGGGTCTTGCCGACAAAAACGAATATTACGTTTTCCAGGTCGGATTATGGGCTATTAAAAATATTGAAGATGTAAAAGTTGAATTCTCTGACCTCAAAGGAGCGAAATCCGTTTTGCCGAAATCTGCTTTTACTTGCTTCAATACCACTGGGGTAGATCCTTTGGGAAAACCTTTTTCCAAAACGATGCATGTCGCTTCAGGCAAAGTGCAGCCGTTGTGGATCGGTATAGATATTACTGAAAATATTCCTGCAGATACATACAGGGGAAAGCTTTGCATTACTACCCAAAATGCAGGACAAAAAGAAATTGAAATCGAAATAAAGGTGTCTAATACCGTTTTAGCTGACCGGGGAGACAGCGAAACCTGGCGACATTCACGGTTACGATGGCTTAACTCAACTGCTGGAATCAACGATGAAAATGTGACACCCTATCAGCCGATAGAACATGTGAATGAAAATAAAATTCGGCTTACCGGTAAAGATTTGGAATTGGCAAACAATGGGTTACCTACTTCGATAAAAGTCTATGGACAAGAGATCTTGTCAGCTCCCATTCAGTATTCAATATTCCTAAATAATGAACCTTTACATTTCAAAACGAATGAAACAAACGTTCTCAAAAAGGCGTCAGGGATTTTTATTAAAGAAATTCATCAATCCAGTGAATTAATTAATTTGACCACTCTGTCAGAAGTAGAATCTGACGGTTGGATGAAATATATTTTTACGGTTGAGGCAAAAAAAGATATTGATTTTTCAGATATTCAATTGGATATTCCATTCAAAATC
>CAIPKZ010000381.1 GCA_903865775.1 uncultured Prolixibacteraceae bacterium
CCTGCAGTCGCTTGACTTCCCCGGCAAACTGGCAGAGATCAACCGAAACAGCGCTTCTTTGGATTCTTTCCGGAAACGATTTTTCCAGTTTTTTGATGCGTTCATTATTTTGCGTTTCCTGAATTTCGCACACCAGAAACATTATCAGCGGCAAAATCTTACGGAAGCTATTGGGCAACTTGAGAAGGAATTAGTCAATAGTCATCGAAAAAGAAAAGAGGAAAGAGGAAATTGGAATTCTTTATAAGATTTTCCTTTTTCCTGATTCCTCTTTCCTTATGACCCCCTTTCTCTCTGATCTAACTACTTTTTTGAAGGCCGCACAATTCCGTCCGGAATTAGATATTTGACTTGAATATCGTATTCACTCGGACGGGTTCCTTTTTATCTTTCCTACCCGGGGCGACGTTCGTACCTCACTTGCCCCGGGCTATTCTATCTCGCCCGTTCCGGGCTAAACCCAACCATCCCTGTTTTACACCAGTTATTCGTCTATGGTCTGCATGAAAATGCTGAGGGACTATTGACTCATTTTCTTATGACTTTTTCCTATTGATTCTATCTCAGTCCGTTTGACAGAAGATAATATACATCATTCCATTTCAATTCTTTTTTGAAATCGGTAATGCAGGTGTCTTTGTTGATCTGAATCAGTTCAATATCTGCCATATCACAGAAATCCTCGATGTATTCGGCGGTAACGGCATGACTAAATGCATTGTGATGAGCACCTCCGGCATAAATCCAGGCAGCTGCACCTGTTTTAAGATCTGGCATAGGAGTCCATAATGCACAGGCTACCGGTAATTTTTCGAGTTTGGCTTCCGGAGCAACACATTCAACATCGTGTACAACCATACGGAAACGGGTTCCCATATCAATCAGACTTGTACAGGTAGCCGGGCCGGTTTGGGTATTAAATACCAAACGGGCCGGAGCATCTTTGCCACCGATTCCCAGCGGATGTACTTCAACTTTGGCTTTGCCATCGGCAATTGTAGGACAAATTTCGAGCATGTGAGAACCTAAAGCTTTGTATCCGGTGGTTGGATCGAGGTGATAGGTATAGTCTTCCATGAATGAACAACCCCCTTTCAGTCCGATGCTCATAACTTTTACAGCGCGCACCAGTGCAGCATGTTTCCAGTCGCCTTCAGCTCCGAAACCGTAACCTGCCGCCATTAAACGCTGAGAGGCCAATCCCGGAAGTTGTTTTAACCCATGCAAGTCTTCGAATGTGGTAGTGAAAGCTTTAAAGCCACCAGCGACTAAAAACGATTTAATACCAGCTTCAATACGGGCCTGATAGCGAACGCTATCGTGATATTTACCGCCTACCATAGAATCTTTATCGAATTCGTAGGTGTTGTTGTATTCCTCAATCAGGATGTCGATTTCAGCTTCGCTCACCCCATCGATGATTTTTACAATGTCGCCAACCGGCCAGGTATTAACCGAGAGTCCAAGTTTAATCTGGGCTTCTACCTTGTCGCCTTCAGTAACGGCAACTTCGCGCATATTATCGCCAAAACGGGCAATCTTTGCTCCCTGCATATCGGACCATGCGGCAGCAGCACGCGACCACACGCCGATGCGTTCCTGAACATCTTTTTCTTTCCAATATCCAACCACCACTTTACGGCTCTTGCGAAGCCGGGTTAAAATAAACCCATGTTCGCGGTCGCCATGTGCTGACTGGTTGAGGTTCATAAAATCCATATCGATTTCGCCCCATGGAAGGTCGCGGTTGTACTGGGTATGCAGCTGAAGCATAGGTTTGTTTAATATCTTCAGGCCGTTAATCCACATTTTCGATGGAGAAAATGTATGGCACCAGGTAATTACACCGATACAATTTTTGCTTGAATTGGCTTCAATACAAACATTGGTTATTTCATCAGGACTCTTCATTACTGATTTATAAACAACTTTAACCGGTATTTCTGCAGATTGATTAAAAAATGCTGCAATCTCAGTGGAGTTCGTAGCTACCTGCTGAAGGACTTTTGGTCCATATAAATTCTGACTGCCGGTAATAAAC
>CAIPKZ010000382.1 GCA_903865775.1 uncultured Prolixibacteraceae bacterium
TGAAAGATTTCTGGATGCCAATGGTATTGAGACCGAAGTTCCGGTATTGAATAACGATGGAGTGAATGGCGTTTACCGCAATGCAGAGGGTTTGAAAGGTGGCGAGGTATGGTCAAAAAGAGCAGCTTGGGTTGCTCTTCGTGCTGTGAAAGAAGGAGAAGTACTTACCATTGTTATCCTTGATAATCCAAAGAATGCGAATTATCCGGCCTGGTCGCATGCTCGTGGTTACGGCTTATTTGCAACGAATAATCTGGGTGGACGCGTTTTTGATAAAAATACTGCTGAGGTGAAAGTTGTACTTAATCCAGGCGAAACTATTGTGTTTAAACACAAAATTGTTATCGGCGGTGACCTGACAGATGCTGAAATTAACGGAATGGCAAAGGACTTCAAATAGGACGTGACACTTTCCCTGTTTTCTGCCACAAAGACCCAAAGACTCAAAGACTCCAAGACCCACCAAGTAAAATAGGTTAATTTTCAGGACTTTGTGCAACTTCGTGTCTTGGTGGTATTTCAACTTTAGAATTAGATAGAAAGTTTGAATCAGATCCGGAGTATTTTGCGAAGAAACTCCCAAACTGCGTCCATGAAAAGCTGCGGTTGTTCGGCATGCAGCCAGTGGCCGGCATCAGGTATTTCAACAATTTTTGCTTCTGGGTAAATTCTGTGGATGGAAGGGAAATCTTCCGGAAGAATATAGTTTGAATGGACTCCCTTGATAAATAAAACCGGATAATTGAGTATTGGAATACGGTCATCGAACCAGCGGGCATTCACTCCCCTGATAATTTCATCGAGGTTATCATACAAAACCGGAACATTCAGGAGCCATTCGAATTGATGGCTTTCTTTTTTCCGGTGTACATTTTTCAGCAAGAATTGGACAATCTGAGCATTGTCGATACGTTCGAGCAGGAAAATTTCAACCTGTTTCCGGGATTCAATTTTGCTGAAATCGATTTCGAGCATGGCCCGTAAAATGTTGTTGTGCAGGCAATACTGGCTTTCGTCGTTCAGGAGGAAATAATCTTTTGGAGCAATATCAACAACGATCAGTTTTTCAATGTATTCAGGATAATCAGCAGCAAAACTCATGGCTGTCTTTCCTCCCATGCTATGACCCATAACAATCGCTTTTCCGATTTTATGCTGATCGAAGAATCCGGCTAAGTCATTCTTCATGGCTTCGAAAGTGTGCTCTTCCGAATTGGGAGACCGCCCGTGATTGCGCTGATCGATGGAGAAAACCTGAAATTTGGACGAAAGTTTTTTTGCAACCGTCAACCAGTTGTCGGATGAACCATAAAGTCCGTGAATAATCACAGTGGGGGTTCCGGTGCCTTCAACCCGGTAAAACAATTTCATATGGTTTATTGCAAACAGTAAAGGTAATCCTGAATAGTTGCCCGCAGTCCCATGTACAGTGAATCTGCAATGAGCGCATGGCCAATGGAAACTTCGTCGAGGTATTGCACATGATCGTGGAAGAATCGCAGGTTTTTCAGGCTTAAATCGTGACCGGCATTAATTCCCAATCCAAGCTGATGAGCCAGTTTCGCCGCTTCTTTGAATGGGGCAACTGCACGAATCGGATCAACCGTATATCCCTTTGCAAAGGATTCGGTATAGAGTTCAATCCGGTTGGCACCTGCTTCCATAGCTCCTTCAATAGCTGATGAATCAGGATCAACAAAAATTGAAGTCCGGATTCCTTCGGTCTTAAAACGGGAAACCACTTCTTTCAGGAACGATAAATGTGCCTGAGTATCCCAGCCATGATCGGAAGTAAGCTGGGTGATGGAATCGGGTACCAGTGTTACCTGATGTGCCTTAACGGCAATCACTAATTGGATGAAATCTTCGCTGGGATAACCTTCAATGTTAAATTCTGTGGTAATATGAGGACGAATGTCGTAAACATCCTGACGGCGAATATGCCGTTCGTCGGGCCTTGGATGTATTGTAATTCCCTGAGCACCAAATTTTTGACAGTTAATTGCAGCTTCAAGAACGTTTGGTGTATTTCCGCCCCTTGAATTTCGTAATGTTGCTATTTTGTTTATATTTACACTTAGTCTGGTCATAATCTGATTTTAAAAGGCGCAAGTTACAATTTAGATTTGATACGGAGTATATTGAAATTTCAAAAGGATGATTGCAAAAGACCTTATATCAGAAGTTGTTCCGGCTTTGCGGCTGACCGATACCGGTCAGAAGGCTTTGAACTGGATGGAAATTTTCAGGATTTCGCATTTGCCCGTTGTTGACGGCACGAAACTAATCGGATTAATTTCTGACAAAATTATCTACGACCTGAATATTCTGGATCAACCGGTTGGAGATTATGCCGAACATTTGCTTTCGCCTCATATCCATGTCAATCAGCACATATACGAAGTTCTATCTGTTGTATCAATACTCAAACTTACTGCTCTTCCGGTACTTAATCTTCATCATGAATACTGTGGAGTAATCACTGTATTGGATTTATCTAAGAAATTCACTGATTTGGTTGCTGTTAATGAGCCAGGTGGGGTTATTGTTTTGGAATTAAATTCAATCGACTATTCACTTTCACAGATTGCACAGATTGTAGAAGGTAATGATGCCAAAATTCTGAGCTTTTACATTCACCAGGAACATGAAACAAAGATGATGTCTGTTACCCTTAAGATTAATGTCATAGATTTATCTGCAATTATTCAGACCTTTGTGCGATACGATTACAACATCAAGGCAGTTTATATGGATGAGTCGATTATTCAGAATTTATATGACGACCGCTTTGACCAGTTGATGAAGTTTATGAATATCTAATTTCCAGCATCAAACATTCATTCATGAAGATAGCACTATACGGACTGTCCATAAATCCGGATTTTTTTGAGGAATTAACCAGACTTTTTGATTTGTTTCAGGAGAAACAAATTGAATGTATCATTTACCGGCCTTTCCTTGAATACCTCCGGCAGGATTGCGAAATTCATCCTGAAATATCTGGCACGTTTGAGAATGGCAACGATTTGCCCGAGGATGTTTCGTTTTTATTGAGCATCGGAGGCGATGGCACTATGCTGAAGTCCTTTATTACAGCAAAGCATTGGTCGATTCCATTGGTCGGGATCAATTCAGGCAGGTTGGGCTTTCTTTCCGACATTTCGCGCGATGAGATTGAAAAGGCATTAAATGATATTCTGGATGGCAATATCATTATCGATGAACGAACAGTGCTTGAACTGGAGATTGTAAATGACGGGCAATCCGAATTTCATTATGCACTTAACGAGATCACAGTTACCAAACTTGATTCGTCGGCCATGATTAATATTAATGCCTATATAAACGACGAATACCTGAATACCTATTGGGCCGATGGGCTGATTATTGCAACACCTACCGGTTCTACAGCTTATTCGCTTAGTGTTGGTGGTCCAATTCTGACACCTGATTCAGAAAATTTTGTAATCAGTCCGATTGCACCTCATAATCTGACTGTCAGGCCATTGGTTGTTCCAGACCATCATTCAATCACCCTTCAGGTTGAAGGTCGTGGGCTTCAATTTCTTACTTCGGTCGATTCACAGTCAGAAGCAGTAAACTTCCCGGTATTGCTGAAGATTAGTAAAGCTCCCTTTAAAGTGAAGACAATCAGGCTAAAGGATCATACTTTCTTTGCTACGCTTCGGAATAAACTGATGTGGGGTGTTGATAAACGTAATTAATTTCTCCCTAAGCTTAACAATTTTTAACCTCTATTTGGGTTTTATAATATGCATCAGGCATGGATATATCAGAATTGTATTACTTTTGTAACGCTTGAAAGGTGTTATGTTCAGAGTGTAAATGATAGTGCCTGAATGTTTTATAGCGATTTAAACCCTTTCAAAATTGGATTTCGATGAAGCAAATATTGGCAATTTTTCTAATTGGATTTCTGGCAATTGAAGCGTTTGGACAACCCAGCGTCGATATCGGTATTTTTGGAGGAGCAGGCACGTATTTTGGCGACATGACAAAAATTGATTTTCAGAAGTCGGTTAATCCGGCATATGGAGGTTTTGTCCGATACAATTTTAATCCACGGTATGGTCTGAGGTTTAATGTGATTAATGGAGCAATCGGAGCTGAAGGTAATTTCGAAGAGGCAGTCTGGTCGTTCAAAAAAAATGTGACGGATATTTCCCTTTTGTTTGAGTTCAATTACCTCAAATACATTGTTGGCGATAAGATTACTCCCTGGTCGACCTTTATATTTTTCGGTGTTGGTATGCAAACTTATAATTATAATGGAGATCGATTAATTACTGTGCCGCCTCTCCCTCCTGTTGTTGCTGCAACTTATAAATTTGACAGTCCAGGTCCGGTGATGACGCCAACCCTCCCTTTTGGGATTGGCGTTAAGTATAATTTGAGCAGACGTTGGGGAATTGGGCTTGAAGGCGCATTGAGAAAAACATTTTCAGATAAACTTGATGATTTGGATGATCCATTGAATTACGAGCATACAAATGCTACTCCACCTGTTCAGGTAAAGTATACCGATCAATGGCATAACAATGATTGGACAGTTTACGCCGGAATTCATTTGGTTTATAAGATGATATACGGGAACAAGGAATGGGATGTGCGGACTCCGCGAAATCGTATGCTCGATTGGGGCATCTGGAATAGCAACCGGAGACAATAAATTGAATTTAGAATACCGCATTTTGGATTTATAAGACCGGTACGAGATAGTTTAAACGATAGAAATGTTATTTAAAGAGAAACTAATAAGCGACAGAATACCAAAGCATGTAGCCATTATAATGGATGGCAACGGACGTTGGGCTGCACAATTCGGGAATGAACGAACTTTCGGACACGAACACGGTGTTGAAGCAGTTCGCTCGGTTGTGGCTGGTGCCGGTGAAATTGGAATTCAATACCTGACCCTTTATGCTTTTTCTACTGAAAATTGGGCACGTCCCAAAGATGAAGTGGATGCCCTGATGGGGCTTTTAGTTCATGCTATATCAGACGAAACAGATGAGTTGCAGAAAAGCAACGTTCGACTTCGTGTCATTGGCGATATAAAAAGCCTTCCTCAAAATGTTCAGGAAAAATTAACCTGGTCGATCGATAAACTAAACTCATCAACCGGACTAACGCTGGTTTTGGCACTGAGCTACAGTTCGAAATGGGAAATTACAGAAGCTGTGAAACGAATAGCAGAACAGGTAAAACAAGGAAAAATAGAACCTTCAGAAATTGACAATGAACTGATGGATCGTTTTATGAATACATCGGAAATGCCTGATCCTGAATTATTAATACGTACAAGTGGCGAATGCCGTATCAGCAATTTTTTATTGTGGCAGATTGCATACAGCGAATTGTATTTTACACCTAAATTGTGGCCCGATTATCGAAAGGAAGATTTATTTGAGGCTATTTATGACTTTCAGAACAGGGAAAGAAGGTTTGGTAAAACGAGTCAACAATTAGTAAGCTAATTCAATTAGAATAGAATGCATAAAATAAAATTGTTCATTATTCTGCTGTTAGTCAGTGCAAAAGCTTTTTCGCAGGAAGCTGTAACCGACAGCACAAACTTCTCCATTTATTATTCAAGTCCAAAGGAATATGTTATTACAGGATTGGTGATAGATGGGATTCGTTATTTGGATACACAGGTCTTGATTTCGATTTCAGGTCTGAATGTTGGCGATAAAATAATGGTTCCTGGTGATGCGATTACCAATTCAATCAAGAAACTTTGGAATCACGGTTTGTTTTCGGACGTTAAAATTACTGCGGATAAAATAATCGGTGACAACATTTGGTTGAGGATTAGTTTGCAGGAACGACCCCGGTTGGCAGAAGTGAATTTTAGCGGAGTAAGCAAATCGGAAAAAGATGATATTACCAAAAAAGTATTACTTCTGAAAGGCAGTCAGGTCACCGATAATCAGGTGAATACTTCAAAAAAGACCATTAAGAGCATTTTTCTTGAAAAAGGATTTTTAAACACTGAAGTCAATATTATTCAGCGGGATGATACCACTCAAAACAACAGTGTAATTCTCGATATCAATGTAGACAAAAAAGCGAAAGTTAAAATCAGCGATATTGTTTATCATGGAAATGCGAATCTAAAACCATTGGTTTTAGATCATTCCATGAAAAAAACCAAGGCTAAAAAGATCATAAATTTTTTCAGTTCAAAGAAATTCCTGTCTGAAAAATATACTGAGGACAAAATTAATCTCATCAAAAAGTACAATGAAAATGGTTACCGCGATGCAACCATCTTAAAAGATTCGATAACAAAGCTTGACAAAGACAGGGTTCGTCTGGATATATGGCTTGATGAAGGGAACAAGTACTACTTCAGAGATATCAAATGGGTAGGTAATACAGTTTATCCTTCTGATTACTTGAATGCATTTCTGGGAATTAAAAAGGGCGATGTTTTTGATCAGAAATTATTGGACAAACGCACAAAAAATGATGAAGATGCGGTGAGCAGTGTTTACCTCGATCATGGATATTTGTTTTTTAATTTGTCGCCAATCGAGACTCATATAACAGCAGATTCAATTGATTTTGAAATGCGTATCTATGAAGGCCGGCAAGCAACCATCGAAAAAATAGGGATTTCAGGAAATACCAAAACCA
>CAIPKZ010000383.1 GCA_903865775.1 uncultured Prolixibacteraceae bacterium
TGGTACAAAAAAGCCCTGATCAGGGCGTGATCAGGGCAAATATTTTGCATAGACTAATACAAAAGTCTAGCTTATTTTGACAGCAGCTTGAAGCTGCCACCACCTTTCTTGAAGTTAGGGATAATGGCATTAATTAAAGTTATCAGAAAATTGACGATTGAATTATCCTTTTCCGTTGGCGTTAATCGGGCCACCAGATCAATAAATCCAAGAATGCCCAATAGCAATGCTCCCCAATTATCGAAAAAGAAATTACCGGCTTCGGCAGGCTCGGCCACCGTGGCTTCGAGGGTTGGTGAGCTTGTCGAAACCACACCTCCTTCCTCCCGGACCAATGCCGCAGGTGCTGTACTTGGGTTATCTACCACAAAAGAAGTGTGACCACCTGGATTCGAAGCTTGTAACTGATTGCCATACGGCAAGGTAACAAGCAAGCCGATCATCAGAATCATTAACGAAATGAAAGTTTTCATTGTGCTGTTTTTTAAGTTTTTAAATGAATGTGATTCAAAATTGAGCAAATACGCTTAGCAGGGAAAGGACAATATCAGCAGGAAGCGAAGCGACTAAAAAAAGGGATTTTTAAATCCCCTTTTTTCTTTAAGATGCAATTGATACCGACAAATGTTCCCCTTTTGAAACATCAACTGATTTGAAGTATGCCTCCTTGATTTGATCTGTTAACTCTTCAGATTCAAGATCAGCAGAATCAATTACATGAACCCATGTCCGAAACACTTCAAGAATTTGCGTTTCAGATTCAATTTCAGACTCTTCCAAAGATTCAAAATATGTCCGGTCATACCAAAGAACAATTTCCTGATAATCACCAAAGTCGTGATGAAATGTTTTTATTGAGTAATATGCCAATGTTTTAAACTTCTGCGGAATGGGGAAACTGGAGTAAAAGTAATCCAATAGCACCCGCATTTCAATTTTCAGTTTTTTATAAAACGCTGATTCGCCCATTTGGGCAAATCCATTTGAACCTAAGACTAAATAATCCATGATCGATAGATTTAAATTGTTTGATTGTTTAAATATTAAAAGTTTGTAGAAATCCATTGTTTGAAGGCCTGTTCTGTCGTCAAATCTCCTGTTACCCATATCCGATGGATTTCAAGGATTATTTCCCAGGCATGCTCCCCCTGTGCGAAGAATCCTTCTTCCTCGTCATAAATTTCAACTGTTCCAAGTGAGGTATTTATCACTCCGCAGCTATATTTTCCACTGATCCAACTTTCATTAAGTGTAATTTCCATGATAAAATGCTCATGCCCTTGAGACTTATTGAGGCATCTGGCACGCCTGTTTGATTAGTAAAAGATTAATTCAGGATAATTGTGTTCCTGTGTTTTGGGCATTTTGTGGTACAACTCGTTGTAACATTCGCCAAGTTCGAAAAGGTGCGGATGCTCACTCAGTGGATCATCAGATTCCAGATACGGACCTAAGACCCATAGCAGGGAATCCATCAGCCTTTGATATTCATTCAATGTCAGTTCAACTGTTTCCATGATTAATCCTCCGAAGGTTTCATGATAAATTCGCCTGTTGTATGAGGTTGCCATGATGGAAGGATAAAGAACGGCCCCACCCAAACCCTCCCCGAGAGGGAGGGCTTGAAGAAGGCTGCGATTGTTTATTCTAAAAATATGAAGTTGGCAAACAGGAAAGGAAAGGACAGCTTTGAAGGACTTGATTCGTCAGGATCAACAACCATTGATATTTCGGTGATATTGTGCCACCCATTTCGGTTCAAGTTGTGCCAGGCATTTCGGTCGAACTTGTGCCACTTTTTAGTAACATTTAGAGTTTTGTTTCGGTCGAAGTTGTGCCACGTGTTTCGGTTCAAATTGTGCCAAAGAGTTTAAAGAAAGGAATGATTTCTATCTTATCGCTGAAACTTAAATCAGGGATATGGCCGCAAAGAAGATAGATATCATGGATGTACGACAATTAATTCAGTTAAAAATCAGAGGAGAGAGCAACCGAAGTTGTTCCTCGATTTTAACAATACA
>CAIPKZ010000384.1 GCA_903865775.1 uncultured Prolixibacteraceae bacterium
GTAATCAGTTTAAACAAAGAAGTTAATTTACAAACAGAAAAACTTCCGGAATTTTACTCCATTTCCATGATTAATTCGCCAATTTTCGGCTTGATAACCTGAAATCCAGTTTGTATCGGTTAAAATACCATAGCGAATGGATAAAAACCTATTGAAATAATCCAGACCATTTCGATAAGTTTGATTTATTAAACTCAAACTAACAAACCGACTGATGAATCGAGTATTTTCGGCTAAAAATCATTTCAAATACAAGCACTCAAAAGTAATTTTACGAATATTCGTTTTGGTCCTTCTTGCCGGGGTTCAAAATCTCATTTCGTTTTCACAAACAAACAGTCCATACCGCGATGGCAAACTCCTGCAAGGCGACAAATGGCTTCCTTTCAGTTATCCGGAAAAGGCTGATTTCTATGTTTCAACCGAGGGAAACGATTCGTGGACGGGAACATTGGCAGAGCCAAATGCCACAAAAACTGACGGTCCGTTTTTAACCATCGGTCAGGCGCAGAAGGCGGTCCGTGAGTTAAAATCAAAAGTTTTTTTCCCAAAGGATGCACCGATAGAGAAACGCTGGATTGGTTCTCCTCATCCGCTGGGTCGTGGAAAAGATATTCTGGTTTACATCCGTGGCGGGCATTATGCCTTGAAACAAACACTGGTATTCCGGCCGGCAGATGGCGGCGAACGGGTAGAAACCAATCTTCCAACGGGTGCTTTCGAATACCACAAACTAAAAGATCATTACGTCACTTATGCGGCCTATCCGGGCGAAAAACCGATTATTTCAGGAGAAGTTCCGGTTTCAGTATGGAAGAAAAACGGTAAAATCTGGACTGCTCCATTCGATGCCGACACCGCTGCCATGCTCATTGTCAATGGAAAAAAGCAAGTACTGGCCCGCACTCCGAATGAAGGATATTTTGTTCCTCCGGCGATATCAAAAACTACTGATGTACTTTATTTCAAAAAAGGCGATCTGAAAAACTGGAAAGATCTGGACGGCAACCGGGTGGTCATGCTTCTGCGCTGGCATACCGGTATAAATTCGTTCGTCAAAGTGGATGAAAAAACCGGAGTAGCCAACTTTAAAGCCCCTCAGGAAGGAGTTGTTATTGTTCCGCCACGGTATTACATAGAAAATGTAAAATCCTTGCTCGATGCACCGGGCGAATGGTTTTTTGATAAAAAACTTAAGGAAATCAGCTACATTCCTGCAAATGAAATTTCGGATCCGAATCAGCTTCAGACGGGTGTATCCACACTCAACCAATTGATTGATGTGCACGGAAAGTTGGGTCAGCCAGTCAGAAATCTGCGTTTTTACGGGTTAACTTTTGAAGGTGCCATTACCGGTAAAATTACAGGCAAAGTCAATACCGACGGGGTTGACGGCGAGACCGGTGTCCTTGAAACTCCGGCAGCCTCCAATAGCGCTGTCAGTCTTGAATTTGCCCATGCCTGTGAATTGGTTGACGGAGAAATCCGCTCATGCAACGGAACCGGTATTGCGGTGAAACAAGGATGCTATCAAACGCGGATCCTAAGAGACCAGTTCGAGGCCATCGACAATGGCGGAGTCAGTGTGATTGGATCTGCAAATCCCGGCGATGGAAGGGCAATCATTCGCGAAACAAAAATCTCATCCAATAAATTTTCAGATTGCGGAGGTATCAACATCTATGCAAGTAACACCTTGATGACAACCATTTCGCACAATTATATTACCAAAACCCGGGGCAGATACGGAATCGATGTCGGCGGCTGGTCGAATCAGGAAGAAGCCATTGACGGCGGATACGTGGTTGAATACAATCATCTGGACGATGTTCAGCGCGATGCAGATGATTCAGGTGCCATTAAAACTGCCGGAATGACCTTCAATTCTGTTGTCCGCAGAAACCTGATTCATGATGTCCGTGCCGGATTCTTCAACGACAATGTTGGTTTCTGGTTCGATAATATGTCACAGGGCTGGACTTCCGAAGAAAATATCTATTACAATCTGGAACAGGGCGAATGGAAACTTTGTGCCGCCCTGGCTGAAGACAATATCTACCGCAATAATTTTAAAATTGAAGCGCCGGCAACTGCTCCGGAAACCATTTTGGAAGGTGAACCTGAATTTGAATTCAGCAACCTGAAAATTGATGCCGCCTCAAAATCAGGTTCAGGAGCAGTTGCTGCCGGAAGTGTGATTCACCTTTCTTCGGATGTGTTCAACCATGGCTCCAGCGGAATCGCACCGGTTGAATTGTATCTGGATGGCAAGGTGTATGAGAAAAAATTGTTCCCGGTGATCAAAAACAATAGCCGGAAAGTTGAATTCGAAGTGCGGATTTACGATGCCGGTGAACATCAGCTGGCGATTGGAACTACCTCAACGCAAGTAGTACAAATTGAAGGACAAAAGCCTTCCGTAGTATTTGAAGATTTCAAACTTTTAGGAGACCGGCTTATAAAAGGCGAAAAGCTGAAAGCTACGGCTAATGCCAGAAACCTGACTTCAGATTTAAAAAAGGTGACAGCAAAGTTTTTCGTCGATAATTCAGAAACAGAAAGTCAATCGATTGAATTAAAAGCTGGCGAGTCGCGCGAAATCAGCTTTACAGTGAATCCTCAGGTCGGAATCCATACGGTGCGTATTAGTAACAGTGCCGAAAAAAGTCTGACCGTTTTTGATGCTGTATCGCTTGATATTTCTAAAATGGAAATTCACCAATATTGTTCGGTAAAGGCAAAACCCTATGAAATTGAATCTGATACCAAAGCTAATCGGTTTAAAATAACAGCCAGCGGTTCAGATTTTTACCATGCTGAAGATTCGTATGCCGCGGCCTACCTGAAAGGAATTAAAGGTGACTTTGTTGCCACCGTTAAAATCAATCAATTTGGAGATCGTACGCACGAATGGTTCCGTTCGGGACTGTTTGTGCGGAACGATATCTCGCAAAGTTTCGATGTTCAGCCCGGAAGCAAAGGTTCGGTTCTGGTTTTCGGAACTCCAGGACGCGCAGGAATTGAATACGACGAATTTGCCAATGGCTGCATGCACAAGGCAAGCAGTACAAACCTTCCGGAGCATTCCAAAACACCTGTTTATTTGAAAATTGTCCGTCATGGAAACAGTTTCAGTGGGTATATCAGTCTGGACAATAAAAACTGGATCATCGAGCGACATACCGCCGATATTCCGGGAATTGCAGAATCGGTTGATCTTGGACTGGCTGCCGGAGGACCGGACAAACGGCAATATTGGGTTGAATTTACTGACTGGAAAATTGAAGTGGCAAAGTATTGATTATTTACCATTTAACTATTGACTATTTAACCCTAAACCTGGAAATTATCATACATAACAACAACTACAGAAAATGAGAATCAAGCCTAATTTAATCCTTAATAACTGACACTTATGACAGATTTATCGAGAAGATCATTTATAGCCAGCGCATCCATTGCAGCGGCCGGAATAAGCTTACTGCCAGGACTATCCGCCTGTAAAACGGGAAAAGTAAACATCGCATTCATTGGCGTCGGTGGGCGGGCCAAAGATCATTTTCCGGATTGTATGACCGAAAATGTGGTTGCCCTTTGCGATGTGAGTGATTCCGCCGCAGCAGAAGGTTTTAAGACTTTCCCGAAAGCCAAACACTTCAAGGATTTCAGGGTCATGTTCGACGAAATGGCCAGTGACATTGATGCGGTGATCATTGCAACTCCCGATCATATGCATTTCGCTGCAGCTATGGTGGCTATGCAATTGGGCAAGCATGTCTATGTTGAAAAACCGCTTGCTCATAACATCTGGCAAATCCGCACTTTACGGAAAGCAGCGCAGCATTATAAAGTCATCAATGCCATGGGAATTCAGGGACATGCTACTCCGGGAATCCGCAATATCAAAGAATGGTACGAAGCCGGTGTATTGGGCGAAGTGAAAGAAATCATAGCCTGGATTGACGGACCGGAATTCGACCCAAAAGGTTATTTCATGAAACCGGATACCTTTCCTCCAAAAGAAAGCAAGGTACCAGCCGAATTAGATTGGGATTTATGGGTTGGACAGGCTGCAATGAGACCATTCAGTCACTATTATTTGCCACGTTTCTGGAGGGGCTGGTACGATTTTGGCAACGGAGGTCTTGGCGACTGGGGATGCCACACGCTCGATGCGCCTTTCTGGACGCTTGATCTGGGAATGCCTTTAACTGCAGAACCAGTTCAAAGACCCGATTCTCTTGAAGGTTTTATTCCCGATAAATCGACCATCAAATTCGAATTCGCTGCACGTGCGACGATGCCAGCTGTTTCAATTACCTGGCTCGACGGAGGCCAACGACCTGAAAATCGTCCGGAGTGGGGATTAAAAGAAATGCCTAACCGGGGTATGATTATGGTTGGCGATAAAGTTTCGCTTTTAACCGGCGGAAGACCGGCAAGTCCGAAACTGTTGATTCCGGATGCCGATTGGGAACATTTCAAGAAAAATATGCCGAAAGAAACCATTCCGCGTGTCGAAGGCGGACCAATACCCGAATGGATCCGGGCTATTAAAGGTGAAGGTCCGATACCTGGAGCAAACTTTGATTATTCAGCACGTTTGTCTGAAATGGCTGCCGTTGGAGTTCTTGCACAGCGGGTGAATATGCGCCTGGAATATGATGCGGAAAATATGAAAATTAAGAATCATCCTGAACTGGATGCCTATATCAAAGAGCCTGTTCGCAAAGGATGGGAATATGGCGAAGATCTTTGGAAAAGCTAAAATAAATTTAATCCATCAGCATGATTGACCGACGCGATTTCCTGAAAATTTCTGCAGTAGCCGGCACCGGCACTTTGGCTGGATTCAGTTCGTTTAAGAATAGCGGAATCCGGAGTTTCAGTCTTTGTACCAATACCACTGTACTCAACAGCAATCCTGAATTTTTGAATTTGATTGCAGGCAGTGGAGTAACCGATGTTTGGTTACCGATTTTCCTGAATGGATACTGGGCATATCCGATGGAAGACTTGTTGCTCTGGAAGAAGAAAATTGAAAAAAAAGGAATCGCAGTTCATTCACTGAGCGTTCCGTTGGGTCATCCGGGCAGCTCGCTGGGCAACGATGCTTCATTTGACACCACTCCCCAACGCTGGCCTCGAAGTGTTGACATCGATGGAAAACTATATTCAGGGACTTCGGTCCATCCGATTGTAACCGAAGAAAACAAGGCTGTGATTCAAAAAGTCAATCAGGCCGGGTTCAAAAAGCTATTTTTGGATGACGATTTTCGTTTAGCGCGCTCACCGGGAAACATAGGCGGCTGCTTTTGTGCAGACCATCAAAAGGACTTTCTCAACAAATATGGTTATGCTGAGAACGATTGGACGGACTTAAAACAAAACATTAAGGATCGAAACCTGACTACAGTTTTGAACAGTTGGATCAACTTCAATTGCGATCAGTTGACAGCATCCTTCAGAGCACAACAGGCTGCTGCTCCGGAAGTGGCCCTTGGAATCATGGTGATGTATCTTGGTTCTGAAAAAGCAGGAATCCGTTTGGCCGATTACAAAGGATCATTGATGCGGGTTGGCGAACTGATGTTCGAAGACAAGCATTTCTCACCGGTGAAGGGCAAAACCGATGAGTTGTTCAGCGCACTTTTTCACCGACGGTTTGTCACTCCGCAAATGGCTTTCAGTGAAACAACAGCCTACCCTGCGACCAAACTTTCGGCTCCGAACATGGCGGCCAAACTGCATATTTCCACGATTGCTGATGTCCGGAATACCATGATGATGAGCGGTCTGGAACCTTTCCCTTTTACCCATTGGAGCGCGCTGGCACCGGTAATGAAAAAGGCAGCCAGCATGCATAAAAAAATAGCCGGTCAAAAACTTCAGGGACCACTCAAACACTATTGGGGTGAAAGCAGCCGGATGGTTGGTACTGACAAACCTTTCAGCCTGTTTCTGGCTTCAGGAATTCCTTTTGAAGTAACCGAAAAACGTGCTTCCGACGGCTGGACTTTTCTTTCTGACTTTGATGCAAAAGATGTGCATTCCGGAAAGCTAAAAACAAATGGAACAACTTTCGTATATGGTTCAGGTATCGATCAAAAACTCAGCGGACTGAGATTTCAGGCCGAAAACCTGCAGGAAATATTTGCCTTTAAACAGGAGATCATTCCTCAATTGAAAGGCATTCCGTTTGTTGAAGATGACAAGCCGGTAGTATGTGCCTGGTATCCTGAAATAAAAACGGTTTTGTTGTGGAACTTATCCGAAACCAAAGAATCTTTTACCATCCGGATGGATGACAAAAAAATCACTGTTGAAATTGGTGGTTTGGATGCGGAATTGGTTCATTTATAAAGCAGTAATTAATATTTAATCAATATATTGAAAATGAAACACTTATTCAGAATTTGGTTTGCAGCAGCATTTATCGGATTAATAGCCTCGTGCAGCAACGAAACAAAAAAACAGCTTGATTTATCCAAAGCGACCATTTTGATTTCTCAGTCAATTAAATCTCCGGTAAAAGAATCGGCCGGATTAATCCTGACTGAAGAAATAGGTAAAAGAACCGCTCTTCAGCTTCAATTGAGCGACAACTGGAACAATGAAACGGTTATCGCCTGCGCCCTTTCAGGAGACAAAGACTTATTTGGAGAACTTGTTCCCAAACGTGAAGGTGACAATTTGCCTGAATTTAAAAAAGAAGGTTTCCGGCTTTATCATGAAGTCAGGAACGGTAAAAATATTCTTTGGATTATCGGTGCAGATGCCCGGGGCATTATATACGGAATAGGTAAATTGTTGATGACTGCTGAAACAAAAGATCAGCAGATTCTTTTGGCCGCAGCGACTGATTTTGCTTCTTCTCCAGAATATCCGATCCGCGGACATCAGTTTGGATATCGAATGACTGCCAATTCGTGGGATGCATGGACCATTGAACAGTTCGACCAGCACTTTCGTGAGCAGGTTCTTTTTGGTGCAAACAGCATCGAGGGAATTCCGTTTCAGGACGAACGCCCCAATACGCACATGAAATATACCCGGGAAGAAATGAATATTGAATTGAGCAAAATTTGTGATAAATATGATGCGGATTACTGGGTTTGGGCAGCAGCAGAAGTTGATTTAAAAAATAAAAAACAGCGTCAGGATTTGCTGGATAAATACGAAACTTTTTTCAGGGAATGTCCCCGATTTGATGGGGTATTTTTTCCGGGTGGCGATCCGGGCGATAACCATCCAAGCGAAGTTATGCCTTTCCTCGAAGAAATGACTGCTATATTGCACAAATATCATCCTAAGGCCGGAATGTGGATTTCGTTGCAGGGATTTGATCAGGAAAAGGTTGATTATTTCTTTAAATATCTGAATGATAAAAATCCGGATTGGTTGACCGGTGTGGCCAACGGCCCAAGTAGTCCGCCAATTACTGAAGAGCGCCAGCGTCTCCCTAAGAAATACAAGCTACGTTCCTATCCCGACCTGACCCATACGGTGCGTTGCCAGTTTCCGGTGAAAAAATGGGATCAGGCTTTTGCACTCACCGAAGGACGGGAATGTACCAATCCGCAGCCGCTTTATTACGCCGAAGTTCATAACCACGATGCACCTTTCACCGATGGATTCATCTCCTATTCCGACGGAGTTCATGATGATGTGAATAAGATTGTCTGGAGCCAGATGGCCTGGAATACGAAAAATGATGTCCGGAATGTGGTGGTCGAATATTGCAGCTTTTTCTTCGGATCAGGCATTGCCAGCGAGGCTGCCGACGGAATTCTGGCATTGGAACAAAACTGGGTGGGTCCAATCACCGGAAACGCTTTAATCGGGAAAACTTTAGCCCAATGGAAAAAATTGGAAGCTGAAAATCCGCAACTGTCTGGAAACTGGCGTTGGCAGCAACTGGTGATGCGTGCCTATTACGATGCCTACATTCAGGAACGGCTGGCTTACGAGAAAAAACTGGAGGCTGAAGCCAACGACATTCTAACCAATGCCAAAACACTCGGTGCGGATAAAGCCATGGTACAGGCTTTGGCTCAGGTACAAAAAGCCGATAAGGAATTTGTAGCTCAGGATTTAAAGCTAAAGGCCATTTTCTACATCGACGAATTGTTTAAATCAGTTGGACTGCAAACCAGTGTCAAGTTATATAATGCCGCAGGTTCAGAAAGAGGTTGTGTGCGCGACTTCATCGATTATCCGTTGAATAACCGTTGGTGGCTCGAAGATGAGTTCAAAAAGGTCAAAGAATTAAAATCGGAAGAGAAAAAACTGGTTCGGCTGGAATTCATCCGGACTTATGAAAATCCGGGCGAAGGTAGTTTTTACGATAATATTTCGAGTGCCGATGCAAAACATGTGATTTCGGAAACGGATGATGCTATCGATTATTTGTGGGAAAATGATGGGTATAGTCGGAAACGCTTGTCAACCCAACTTTTCCAGTTCACTCCTGAATTGCAATACAACGAACTGGATCCGAACTCGAATTACCTGATCCGCGTTTCAGGCTTGGGCGAAGCGCTTTTACGTGCCAATGGAGAACGGTTGAAACCAACGAAATATGAAAAAGGTTTTGAGCAGTTCAAGGAGTTTCCGCTTTCAAAAGAGCTGATAAAAGACGGTAAACTGAAATTAACCTTCGATAAACCCAACGAGGAGCACCTGAACTGGAGACAGCAATCGCGGGTTACCGATGTTTGGGTATTGAAACAATAAAACACAGCCCCCTTCCCGTTCCCCCTTAGGGGGAAGGCTGAAGAAAAACAAAGGAATGGTGAAAAAGGAATATATACCATGTAGGCAAAAGCCTGAAAGGCTTAAATTTTAATAACCCGAGGTTTCAACCCCGGGAATAGAATGCGACCAATAAACTCCGTCCGCGAAGAAATTGGATTGAAAAACAAAAGTTGTTGCGGACGGAACGAATTGGGACACAAAATTGAGTTAATAATAATTATCGATGTAAAAGTCCAGGAGCCAGCCAATCGCTGTAAACCTGTGGTAGTAAAGGTATCATAAGTAAAGTTGTAATTTTTTAAATGAACAACCTATGGATTTTTCAAGACGGCATTTTCTTTCGGCAGGAAGCCTGCTGACAGCTTCTTCGGTTCTTCCACTTGCAGTCAACGCCGGAGAAGTTTACGATGAGAAACAGTATTCAGGGATGTTGAATGTTCGGGATTTCGGAGCAAAAGGAGATGGTGTGACAGATGATACTTTCGCCATTCAAAAAGCGCTGGACCAGGCTGCAAAAACAAATGGTTCAGTGTTCATTCCTGAAGGAAACTACCTCTGCTCCGAACTGAAAGTCAGGGAAGGAACCGGGGTTCATGGCCTACCGGCCTGGGGCTACAGCAAAGGGATGGGCACCATTCTGACTTTGAAAGATGATTCTTCCAAATGTCTGATTAACATCACCGAAGCCTGGGGCGCTTATCTGTTTGGACTGTGCCTGAAAGGAAATAACCTGGGAAAAGACATCCACGGGATTATGGTGGACAAGCAGGTGGATTATGGAAAGCACGAAGACACTCCCCGCATTGATTCCTGCCGGGTTGAGTTCTTTTCGGGAGACGGGATACATCTCGAAAGAATCTGGTGTTTTGTTGTCCGCCACAGCCATTCGTTCTGTAATCAGGGTTGCGGATTGAGAATTCGTGGCTGGGACGGGTTTATCCTCGACAACTGGTTTTCAGGAAACGGTCAGGTCGGTATTGCGGCTTACGACGAAAATGCCAGCAACACGATTACCGGCAACCGCATTGAATGGAACAAAGAGGGCGGAATCGTTATAAAAGGCGGGGCTCAATATAACATCACCGGAAATTATATCGACAGGTCGGGACATTGTGGAATTTTGCTCCTTCCGAACCAAATAAGAGGTTGTCATACAATGGCTATCACCGGGAATGTCATCTTCAGGAGCGGAAAACCTGAATGGGGCAGAAATGATGAATACGACAATGCACACGTGCGAATAGAAGATGCCCAGGGGATTGTTTTTACCGGGAATGCCCTCAACTCGGGCCGTGACGATGGTGCAGGGGTTTATTCTCCCGATTATGGCATTGTGGTGAAAGGCCTTGAAAGTTCGATTATCAGGAACAATGTGCAGCATTTGGGTGCATTAAAACAATTGGTTGTCGATTTGGGAGCGCATAAAGAGGGAGTCATTATCCAGGATAACGTGGGCACTTTGCGGAAACTGTAAAAAGCCCCCTTTCCATTCTCCCGAGGGGGAAAGAAAGGGAAAAGCCTGAAAGGCTTGAATATGAATAACCCCGGGTTTCAACCCGGGGAAAAGAATGCAACAAATAAACCCCGTCCGTGAAGTATCTGGATTGAAAAGCAAAACCGGTTGCGGACGGGAAAATATTTCGCTCCTACAGAGCTAGGGTTTAATTAGATTGATGATTGCTACAAAGATTTCGCGACGCTGTCGCTGTAAAATGAAAGGATGTAACAAGAACAAAATAGCACCATAGGTGTGAAATATTGCCAGAAAGGTTTTCAACTCCGGTTTGATTTTCGATTTGGTGTTAGTGAAAAGCCTGAAAGGCTTTAATTTGAATAACCCCGGGTTTCAACCCGGGGACAGAAAGGAAACAAAACAACCGTCCGCGAAGAAATTGGATTGAAAAACAAATGCTGCTGCGGACGGAATGGCTCAAATCTTTTAAGGGGAAATATAAAATGAAACAACTTTTTCCATTACAAGGCATCGTCACCGTTTTAAACACACCATTTAAAACCGATAATTCTATCGATTTTACTGCTTTGCGAAAAAATGTGGGTTACGCTCTCGATGCCGGTGTCGCTGGATTCCTTGTTCCTGCCATGGCTTCGGAGGTCTACAAACTTTCTGAAAATGAACGCCTTGAAATGGTTGCCGCTGTTTTGGAGGAAACCAACGAAAAAGTTCCTGTAATTGCCGGTGCCGGCGAAACCGACCTTACAAAAAGCAACCGGCTCATTTCAGAATACATCAGGCTGGGCTGCAAAAACATCCTGTTCCA
>CAIPKZ010000385.1 GCA_903865775.1 uncultured Prolixibacteraceae bacterium
AACTACTTATTTAGTAAGCACCAAAGTTAATATTTTAAACAGAAACAGGTAGTGAAAAATTGCTAATTAAACTAAATGAACTTATATGATGTTGAAATACAAATTATTAGATCAGTATTTTATTTGCTTTGAATGTCCTGTGATGAAGACGTATATAGGTGAAATAGAAGTTGTTTTTGAATTGGTCTGAATTGAAATTGCCTGATCAGCACCCAGCTAACTGTCCGAAAATGATTTTTCAACAGTTTGCAACTATCCAAATGGAATTAAGAAATGAGGGACACTCTATAACCAGCAAAGGGTAAAAAACACGAATGGGAACAATCCGTTAAGAAATGTTCCCATTCACTTTTGGTTCACCCGAAGGTTTTCCTCAGTGCCAGACTACGGTTATTAAAGTCGGCAAATCCATCCGGTTTCTCCAACCATTTTTCTCCGCCTGCGGCTTTCCTGTATGACTTGTTACAGTATTACATTCCAGCTGTTCGTTCGACGCTTCCGAAGAATTGTCTTCCCGAACGAAGTTTCATCTTAAGCCACCTTTTATTCATCTATTCTTGCGAACTGCTGAACGGTGAAAAACTACTTTTGATCCGAAAATCATTTCGTTCCCAGTATGACGTCCTAAAACCAAAGTTTCTTTCGGTCTCCTGCTTTTTTGAATCAACATTGAATTGAACGTTGGACGATCAGTTGTTTTGTTAATGAACCTGACAGCAAGTGTTTCGGTTCGAACTTCAGCTTTTCCGGAATGCGAATCCTAAGATTCGGATGATTGGGTTTCTGGTTCAATTAAGTACCTTCTTCCTTTTCCACTCCTTCAAGGCAACTTTTTATCGCTCGTCTGATGAAATAAATTTAAGACATTTTATTGCGCAATACCAAGTGATTTTTGATTTTTAATTAAACCATACGCAACCAGAAGTTATCAACAATTGTTAGCAACTATTATTTGCACTTAATGAATAGTATATCAATACTATAGATGATTTGTTCAGGCTATGAATTTCGGTTTTTAACATTTTTCATCTTGATTTATCTAAAATCTGAAATTAATCTTATGCATCCGATTAATCTTTTAATAAACTTAAAATCATATACTTACCTGATTATTTTTCAATGCAATATGTAAGCCTTCCTCCAACCGGAATTCTGCAGTTTCAATTTCATTTTTTTTCAAAGCGGCGCGAAAACCTTCATTCATCATTTGGCCTGCCCGTAAAGGGAAATCGATCAGAGCCGGATAATTGTCAGCATTGTCCGGATGATTATAAAATTCGAGACAGGTTTCGAGTTTGGTTGAGAGATAAATTCTGCATGCCATGGGTCTGGAAGCGTATATTGAACAAGAGCCTTCATCAAGTAAAGGGCATGGTGCTTTATAATTCAGGATTTCAGCTTCATTCAATTTTGAAGTTTTCGTATGCTTGGCATTTGATCTGACAATTAATGCATCAAGTTCTTTTGAAGTAAATTTCTCTTTAATCTTTTCCGATAGATAATGGATTTCGTATGAATTCGCAAAAACAGCCTGGTGACAACACCAATGGCAACCATTAAAACAAGCGACATCACTTTTTTGCCTTTTTGCTAATGCTACAATTGAATCGTTTAGTCCGTCAATCGCGGCATACAAAGATTCAATTGCTGCAAATAATGTTTCCTTTGTGAATCCTTGCTGAAAAGCTGATTGTGCCAGTTCATAGCCATCATTATAAAAAATGCGGTCGTTTTCGTTGAAATGAATATTCTCAGTTGTCATCAGGCGAAATAAATTTCGACAAAAATAATCCTTGTTTTCAGGAAAGGGTAAATTTGGACTTTTATTTTTGAATAACTAAAAAAACAGAAGCTGTGAAACTAATCGTTGTTATTATTCTGCTGATTGCTAACATTCAGGTATTTGCAATTACGGGTACTTACCTTCCGGTTCCTTCGCAAAACCTGGTCAGACATACCTATTATACTTTGTCGTATAATGATAAAAACGAAGAGGCAAATTGGGTTTACTACACTCTGACCGATAATATGGTGATGAATGGAGGAGAGGAAAGAACCAATAACTTTAAAGTGGATGTTTTGGTTCCAACCGGATCAGCAAAATCATCGGATTATACGAAGAGCGGTTACGATCGCGGTCACTTGTGTCCGGCAGGCGACATGGGTTTTAATCCAACAGCAATGGTTGAGAGTTTTTTTATGTCGAACATTTCTCCACAAAAGCCTGATTTTAACCGTGGAATTTGGAAAGAACTTGAAACTGCGGTTCGTGGATGGGCGAGAAAAGAACACAAAATAGAAGTTGTTACCGGTCCTGTTTTTAAAGAGAATAAAGGAACTATTGGCAAGAGTGGAGTGCTTGTTCCCGGATATTTCTTCAAAATTATTTTTGACTCAAGCGACGAGCCGCGAATCATTGCTTTTTTGCTTCCGAATGAAAAAAGCGATCGTCCGATTAAGGATTTTGCGGTAACTACCGACGAAATCGAGAAACTCACGGGATACGATTTTTTCTCGCAACTTCAGGATAATATTGAAAATCAGCTCGAAAGCAATATAGAACTCGCCGGTTGGTTTGAAGGATATACTACTGAAAAGCCACAAGCATATCAAAAAGAACCTCGTCAGAAGACTGCTGATTCAGACCCCAGGTTTTATTATGCAATGGTTTTGGTTATCCTACTGGTAGCCATGTTTGTTTACTTTAAAAGCCGGAAAAGAAGGTGATAAAAGTCGAATGAAAGTTATTGAAGAAATACATTTCATTATTTCCAGTGCTGAAAATTGAAGCAAGGTTTAAAAAAGTATCGCTTTCCATAGATCATTTCTATCGAAAAATATATTTCAGAGAAACTGAAAATTAAATTGCCTAAATATTGCTTGATGAAAACATCAATTCCTGTGCTTTTTATCCTTGTGTTAGCTTATTTTGCAACAAAACAATACCTTAAAAGCTGTTTTGAAATACTGTTTCCTCTAAATTCAGAAAGATAAAAGATGAGAAAAAGGAAACCGAACGAAGCTTCCGATTAGTGAAATGAATTTTGAAATCAACAGAAATGAATAACAAAAGAAAAGAAAGACTTCGATTAATTCGGAAAACAGTTTAAACTGTTAATATTGTATGTCAATAAATTCAAACGATGAAGTCATTGCTGCTTACCATTTTTTTAGTTTCAAATTTAATTTCAGGATTTGCCCAATCTGATAGTATTTCCGTTGCAAAACCGGATGCAATTCATTTTCTGAAACACCAGTTCGTGCCCTTCAGCCTGATCGCTGCCGGAGCCATACTCAATTATGGTAATATCAAGGAAACGGTGAATAAACAAATCCCTAAAACCAATAATCATATCGACGACTATATTCAATATGTTCCTGCTGCCGAAATGTATCTGCTGGATGCTGTTGGTCTGAAGCACAAGAACGGTGTTTTTAATCAAACCAAGTATTTGCTGATTTCGCAGATGGCTGCTGCAATCGTGGTGCATACACTGAAAAACACAACCAATGTAACCCGACCAAACGGAGGGCCGACATCATTCCCATCCGGACATACTACCACAGCCTTTGTCAATGCTACGGTTCTTTTTCGCGAATTCAAAGAGACTGATCCCTGGCTTGCATCAAGCGGATTTGTGTTGGCTACAGCCACGGGTTGTTTACGAATGACCAACAATGCACATTGGTTGCCTGATGTGGTAATCGGTGCCGGAATTGGAGTTTTATCTGTCAATGTGGTATATTGGCTCGAACCTTTGAAGAAACTGCAACTTTCATCAGGAAAAAAGAAAGTTTCTTGTATTCCAATGGTAGGATACAAATCGTTTGCTTTGACATGTAATTTTTAATCCGCAGATATTGTCAATACTGCTATTCAGATGTATTGTAATCCGGCAATGACTTAAATCTTATTCAGTTTGGGCTGCTCTTTTAAAGAATTCATTTGCTGTTCTTCCATTTTCTGAATCTGTTCCTGAAGTAATTTCAGTAAATCTTCCTTTGATTTGGATTCTGTGTTATGGAGTTGTTGTCAGGGCATTTTCAGCACAGTACTATCCGGTGGAGATTCCATAAAGTTATTCCAGAAGTCTTCGATATTGCTGAAATTCATTCTAACTGAATCGTTTTTTAAGTCAAAATTTTGGAAATGCTGATTGATCCCAAATTTTCACATTAGCATTGAATCTTCTTTTCCGCTGAATCGACTAAAAAATGGATCAAAAAGCTGTCAGGAAGAACGTTGAAGTGGTCACTTAACAAATTCTGAAATTCTTGTGGCAAAACTGAATTTTGCAGAGTGGTGTCTCCCGACCAATTGAAGCTGTAAACTGAATCAAATTTAATCAGGTTTCCGCTCTCATCATATTCACGGTTCACATGAATGTCTTTTTTGGAAGTGTGTGCTTTCATATTTTTTGTTTGTGCTATGGTGTTAAATATTAAGCACATAAAAGGATTGTGATAAAGAAATAGCGCTTCATATTTCCTGATTTAAATATTTTCAACAATAACTTCAAGCGGTAAAAATTGAACTTAAAACTCTTTAAAAATCCGGAATCGGATAACTATCGACGAATTCTTTCCAAATAATCTGTAGTTTGAGATTTTCGCTTATCTTTAATTTTTTCAATAAACAGCATGGCAGAGAACTTTAAATTTAATGTTATTTCCAATGAACAAGACCAAATAATAGTTCTGGAGCTGGGTGGAATGCTCGTTTTGGAAAACGTTCAAACGCTTAAAGATAAACTTATAGGTATTGCTGAACGTTTGAGCAGTGAGGTAGTAATTACAATTTCAGAACTGGATGAAATTGATCTTTCAAACATTCAGATAATTGTTGCTTTTATCAGGAGTATGCATGAATCGGATATTAGTTTTCGGGTTGAATGGGATATTGATGACGATCAGAAGTTGCTTCTTGAGCATGTTGGTATCAGTAACGAACTATTAATGAACAACTAAAATGTCGAAACAAATTTTGATAGCTGACGACTCGGAGAGCATTCGCGAGATTTTAACTTTTATACTTCAGAATGCCGGATATCAGGTTTTACAGGCCTGCGATGGGAATGATGCCTTGAAATATTTTGATGGCCGGCCAATTGATTTGTTGCTCACTGATTATCATATGCCTCATCTGAATGGTCTCGAGTTGACTGTTAAGGTCAGACAGATTGATCATTACAAGTATATTCCGATTTTGGTGCTGACTACCGAAAGTCAAAATGAAAAAATAAAGGAAGCTAAAGATTCAGGAGCAACAGGTTGGTTAACGAAACCTTTTAATTCAGAAAAACTTTTAAATACATTACGAAAAGTAATTCGCTGATGATTTCATTTGTCGAAAAGTTTAAAGATGAAGTAGGAGAATATTTCGAACGACTGGAGTCGGGATTGCTTCTTTTGGAGCATGATCCGGATAATCAAAAGGTTATTGATGAAATATTCCGAATCATGCATTCCCTGAAAGGAAGCGGTGGTATGTTTGGATTCGATCTGATCAGCGAGGTTACACATGATCTGGAGTCACTTTATGATTTATTCCGCTCAAAAACACAAAAGGTCGATTCGGAAGTGATCACTTTTACATTAAACTCCATTGACAGTCTGAAAAAGCTGATGGTACAGGAACCAACCAGCGATCACCGGATAATGGCCGAACAAATGATCGCTGAAACTCAGCAACAAATTGCCCGGATTACAAACAGCAAATACATTCCCGGAAGTCATATCTTACTTTTGCCAAACTCTTCAGATCAACCTGCAGCAAATCAGACTACTTATTTTATTTCATTTGTTCCGGGTGAAAATATTTTAATTAACGGAACCAATCCGCTTTATCTGGTTGATGAGCTCAATGCCCTGGGAGAATGTAATATCCAGGTTTCTTTCGATAATTTGCCTCATTTATCACAAATTGATCCGCTCAAATGCTATGTTTCATGGACCTTGTTTATTGCTACTGTTGAAAATATTGAAACATTACACGATGTTTTCATTTTTGTGGCTGATAACGCTCAGGTTCAAATTGAAAAAGTGTCATCTGAAAATGTGATCAGTAACGAGAATGTTTTGGCCGGTTTTCTGAATGCAAAATTTAACAACGAGCATTGGATTCCCAATGAGGCCGATGTTCTGGTGTCCGAAAAAAATGGTAAGAAACTTGAATTGGATGAAAAAGCAGAAGCTGAATTACTTCTGAAATCATCGGCAGATAGCATAAATAAAACATTTTTTGCACAAACTTCGGTGGATTCGATCCGGGTAGATTCGCGAAAAATCGATCAATATATGAACCTTGTAAGTGAATTGATCACGACACAATCCCGAATGGAACTGATTTCATCCAGGCATAAATTTCCGGAATTGGAACAACTCACCGAGACATTTGAAAAGCTGATCATTCAGCTTCGTGACAATGCATTTTATATGAGTTTGATACCGATTCAAAGTGTAAGCGTGAGATTCAAACGGCTAATTCACGATTTGTCGAAGTTGCTCGACAAGGAAGTTGAACTGGTAACCGAAGGAATGGAAACTGAAGTGGATAAAAATATCATTGAAAAGCTGATGGAACCTCTTTTGCACATTATCAGGAATTCAATGGATCATGGCATCGAAAACAGAACAATTCGGCTTGCCAAACAAAAAGAACCTGTTGGTAAAATTACGATTAAGGCTTTATTGATTGGTAGTTATGTACAGATTGAAATTGAAGACGATGGCGCTGGACTGGATAGGGACCGCATTTATGAAAAGGCTTTGTCTTCAGGGATTCTGTCTGATCAGGATAAAATGTCTGATGAAGAAATTTACCAGTTAATTTTCGAATCTGGGTTTTCTACCTCCACGCTGTTAACCGATGTTTCAGGCCGGGGCGTGGGCCTGGATGTGGTAAGGAAAAGAATTCAGGAGATGCGGGGTTCAATTAAAATAAGCACTGAAAAAGACCGGTTTACCCGGTTTACAGTCAATCTTCCGCTTTCACTTTCGATTATCGATGGTTTATTAACCACCATTGGCGAAAGTTATTTTGTCATTCCATCATCGGTCATCCGGAAGATATATACCGTAAAACATGAATTGTTGATCAAGGACTTCAGGAAGGAAGTCGAGCTTGATGGATTTCAATTGCCATACATCAATTTGCACGAAGTGTTTGAAAGCGAAAAACAAGTGCCGGAAGACCAATTTGTTGTTGTCGTTTCCTATGGAATTCAGTTATTTGGTTTGGTTGTCGACGAAGTGCTTCGTGAATATCAGGCTGTAATAAAGCCGTTGGGAAGCATGCTGAAAGGCCAGGATGTATTTTCAGGTGCAAGCATTCTGGGAACAGGTCAGCTGGCTTTGGTTATTGATACCAAAAAGTTGATTCAAAAATATTCGTAAAATGGCTGCAGAAATTATACAGGGGTTAAATTCTTATTTTACTTTCAGGCTTGGAACTGAACTTTTTGCTGTGAATATTGGAAACGTAACTAAAATTCTTGGTTTAATTGAAATCACCAAAGTTCCCAATTCGCCCAGGTATTTTAAAGGAATCATCAATCTTTTTGGTGATGTTTTACCCGTTTTTGATGGTCGTCTGAAATTTGGATTTTCTGAAACGGTAAACACCCGGAATACCTGTATCCTTGTTTTAGTTTTTGAAATGAATGGACAGGCCGTTTTGTCGGGAATTATCGTCGATTCGATTGAAAAGGTGCTGATTTTTGAACCTGAACAGATTAATCCTGAACTAACCGCTGGTAATGGTTATAAGAGCGAATACATCCATGGAATTGCGACTTTGAATGATGAATTGGTTATTTTTCTGAATATCGATAAGATATTTTCGGAAGATGAAATTAGTTTGAAAATATAAATACAGTAAGTTATTTAAAATAAACATGTTATGAGATTTGTTGACTTAAAAATACGGACAAAACTGACCGGAACTTTTAGTGTACTGATTTTTATCGGACTCCTTATTTCGGTTTATTCGGTTGCAAGTTTATGGTTTTTCAAGAAGGATATTGATTCGTTTTCCAAAGATTTTATTCCACAGCTTGAGCTTTCGTCCCGGGTGAGCAATGAAACCCAAATGGTAGCTTTTGATATGGAAGGATATTATTTAACCGGTAAACCCGAATATTTGAAATTAGCAAAGGCTGAATTCGACTCACTGAAGGTTGCATTGGACGGAGGTGCTCATTTGCTTGAAAAGTCGACGAACCTTTCGATACTGGAACAAAGCCTGAGCGAAGCCAGTATTTTGATCCCGCAATACGAACAGAATATCCTGATGACTTTTAAAACTGTTCAGGAAATCAATAACTTGCAACATAAACCAGTCTGGAGCTCCGAAGCAATCAACAGTAATACGAAACAAAAGAATAAAGCAAAGAAAAGGGAGAATAGTTCTGTTGCAAAAGTATTACCATCTAATGATCCGACGGTGAAATTAATTTCAGAGAAAACAGTTCAGCTGGAGGAATTGCGAAATGCAGGATTGATTATCGCTTCAAAACTGAAAGTAAAATCCGACGTTTTGCGAAAATCGGCTATTGCCTACACAACTGAGGTTGCTCATGGCTTTAACCGATCGATCAATTTAATTGTTATTATCCAGTTAATCATCGTTCTGGTAACATTATGCTTTTCTGTTTTTATTGTTGTTTATATCTCACGGATCATCACCCAACCACTTATAAAAGGTATCGGTTTTGCCCAAAAGATGGCAAAAGGAGATTTAACTGCAGAGCTTGATGTCCATCAAAAAGATGAGATTGGAATCCTGGCCGACAATCTTCAATTGATGAACAACCGTATCCGTGAGACGATTTCTTATGTTGCGTCTGCTGCTGAAAGCCTGGCCTCGGCAAGTCTTGAGCTGAGTTCAACTTCCCAGTTGGTTTCACGGGGAGCATCAATGCAGGCCTCCTCATCCGAAGAAGTTTCTGCAGCAATTGAAGAAATGGCAGCTAATATTCAACAAAACAAGGAGAATGCCAGACTAACTGAAACCATTGCAGTCAAGGCCGAAAACGATATATTATTGGGAAGTGGCAAGGTGATCCATACCGTAGAAGCCATTCGCGAAATAGCCGATAAGATTTCGATTATTGGCGATATTGCTTTTCAGACCAATATTCTGGCTATCAATGCAGCTGTAGAAGCAGCCCGGGCTGGCGAACACGGACGTGGATTCGGAGTAGTGGCTGCTGAGGTTGGCAAACTGGCCGATCGAAGTAAGCTTGCTGCTGCTGAAATTGATCAGCTTACCAAAATAAGCGTAACTAATGCTGAAGTTGCCGGAAAACTTATGAATGAAATTGTGCCGGATATTCAAAAAACATCGCATTTAATCCAGGAGATATCATCGGCTAATTATGAGCAAAGTACCGGAGCTGACCAGATCAATTCGGCCATTCAGCAGTTGAATATGGTTACTCAGCAAAATGCTGCAACCTCCGAAGAATTAGCAACCAGTGCCATTGAATTATCTGCTCAGGCAGAGCAACTTCAGGAGATTATTTCATTCTTCAGATTAAGTGAGAATGAGTCCAGAACAAGGACGTATAAAACCGGATTTCAGCCACAGCAGATCGATGCTGAGTCAGTTCAGGAAGCCAGGCGTGGCGTGGTAATTGATTTGGATGAACCGGATGTCTCCGATGATGAATTTGAACGTTTTTAAAGTGGCTTTTATTACCCTTTTACATTGACTTGTGAAATCAGAATTTATTGAAATATCAGATGAACTTTTCCTCAAACTTGGGAAAATGATTACCGACCGGTTTGGAATAAATATGCCGATTGAAAAAAAAATCATGTTTCAGGCTCGCGTGCAGCGACGCCTCCGGGAACTTGGAATTAATTCGTTTGATGAGTATGCATTAAATTTATTGAATGACAACGGGAAATCTCAGGAGTTTGACCTTCTGCCAGATTTCATTTCGACCAACAAAACCGATTTTTTTAGGGAGAAAGGTCATTTCGACTATATCTCGGAGCATATTCTTCCAGAATTCATGAAAAATACTGTTTCAACCCAACTGCATCAATTAAAAATATGGAGTGCCGGTTGTTCAAGCGGTCAGGAAGCATACTCAATTGCGGTTACAATGGAAGAATTTATCCGATCGAAAGGGGTCAGGTTCGAATATTCAGTCATTGCAACGGACATTTCGAGGCGGATGCTAAAAGCGGTTCGGGAAGCAGTTTATCCGATGGAGCAGATTAGTGAAATTCCCATGGAACTCAAACACCGCTACTTTTTAAAAAGCAAAAGCATGAAAGAGCCAAAAGTCAGGGTCATCAAGGAAATCAGGAATCATGTAAAGTTGGCCTACCTGAATCTGATGGACAATTCATATTTGTTTAATACCCTGTTTGATGTCGTTTTTCTCCGGAATACGCTGATTTATTTTTCTCCGGAAGTTCAAAGAAAGGTATTAACGAAAGTTCTCGAAAATTTAAAAATTGGAGGTTATCTGGTTATTGGTCATTCAGAGTCGCTGATCAATATGGATTTACCCATACATTCCATAGCACCAAGTGTTTACATTAAAACAAAAAATAATAGGTAATGAATTCAGAAACTAAACTTGAAATCGATCTGGAAGCCTGCAGGCAAAGGAATTCTCAATTAAGCATTGAAAATGATGAATTGGTCAGAAGCCTTTTTGAGGTCAATGATAAACTCCGCGATTCAGAAAAGCTGAAAGGTCATTTCATCAGCAACATTACCAACGAAATTGTGAACCCGTTTACCAGTGTACTTGCCCTGGCTCAAAATATTAAACAATTAAAAGAAGGAGATATTGTGCACGCTCACCGGATGGCTGAAATGATCTATCTTGAAGCATTTCAGCTCGATTTTCAGCTCAAAAATATTTTTGCTGCAGCTCAGATTGAAGCTGGAAATGAAGAAATGAAACAGTATTCATTCCGAATAGATGAACTTGGCGAAAGTTTAGGCCATTATTTTGAATCTCTTCTAGCCAAAAGAAATATACGGCTCTCAGTTAAATTTATAAATAATCTGAATGCAGATTTGCCTGTTTCGTTTGTTTCAGATAAAAAGAAGGTGGATTTGATACTTAAAAACCTGATTAGTAATTCAATAAAGTACAGTCCTGAAAATTCAGTCATTGATCTTGAGTTTTACATGGAAAGAGGAAGTCTTGTCATGGAAGTTTCTGATCATGGTAAAGGAATTCATGAAGTTGACCGCAAGATTGTATTTGATCGGTTTAAACAACTCGATGAAAAAATAAATTCAATCAATACCGGTCATGGTCTTGGTTTATCGATAGTTCAGGCATACACCGAAATGCTGGGTGGAAAAGTTAGTCTGAACGACAATCCGGAGGGTGGATTAAAAATCAGGATTTCTATTCCTGAAAGTGACGAAAACGTTGGTTGGGACGATCTCGAAGATTTTTTACTTGATTCAGAGGCAAGTTACTAATGAATATTGTTGGAAAATCACACTATTTTCTTCATCCGTCAACTATTTGGGTTAGCAAGGAACCACAATGGGTTACAACCATTTTAGGATCCTGTGTGTCTGTTTGTTTTTTTGATCCGAAAGGCAAAATAGGAGGAATCAATCATTTTATGTTGCCATATTGGAATGGTAATGGTTTGGAATCACCCAGGTATGGAAATGTGGCCATTTTTCAATTGTATCAGAAAATGCTTGAATTTGGAGCAAATAAAGAGAATCTGGTGTGCAAAATTTTTGGGGGTGCCGAAGTTCTTGGTGAACAGCAATTTTCGTTTAATGTTGGCCAGCGAAATATTGAATTAGCATTAAAAATCCTGGCAGAAATGGATATCCCGGTGGTAAGTTCCAGTACTGGTGGTAAACTGGGCCGGAAAATTCATTATAATACAGGAACCGGTGAATTATTTCAAAAGTATCTGGGGAAAATAATTTAGATTGAAATGAAATGATGCGAAAGATAAAAGTATTAATTGTTGATGATTCCGTTTCAGTACAAAACACACTGGCAGAGATATTAAGTCAGGATGATGAAATTGAAATCATTGGAACTGCCTCAGATCCTTACCAGGCAGTTTCTAGAATAGCAGAAAATCTTCCGGATGTAATTACTTTAGACATCGAAATGCCGCGAATGGACGGAATTACCTTCCTTGGCAAACTAATGAAACAACATCCAATTCCGGTTGTTGTTATTTCATCGGTAGCCGTAGAAGGTTCCGAAAAAGGAATGCAGGCTTTGAAACTGGGTGCGCACGAAATAATTACCAAACCCAGATTGTCCATTCAGGAAAATATGGAAGAATACAGTGTCCGGATTACTGATGCTATAAAGGCAGCAGCCATTTCGAAGCGAATCCAGTTCCGGTTTGGCCGACAAAATGATCGGGATGATTGTTCGGTAAATAGCTTGGATCGTTCGGTCTCTTCAATTCAAACCACTAAGCTGAATTCCGAAAAGATAATTTTAATTGGTGCATCAACCGGCGGTACCGAATTAATATCACTGATTCTTAAAAACCTAAGAACCGACCTTCCTGGAATTCTGATCGTACAGCATATGCCGGGTGAGTTTACCAAAGCTTTTGCCAACCGGCTGAACAATGAAAGCCGACTAAATGTTAAAGAAGCAGAACAAGGTGATGTGATTCAACGCGGATTTGTTTATATTGCCAATGGTTATAATCACTTGCAGCTTATCAGGGAAAACGGGCTGTTCAAATGCAAACTTGAAATGAATACATTGGTTAACAGACATCGCCCATCGGTAGATGTTTTGTTTCATTCGGCAACAAAATACCCCGGAAAGGATATTACAGCTATTCTCCTGACCGGAATGGGTTCAGATGGAGCGAAAGGGATGCTCGAATTATGTAAAGCTGGTGCTATGACCTTCGCCCAGAATGAACAATCGTCTGTAATTTTTGGTATGCCCAAAGAGGCGATCAAGCTGAATGCCGCCAAAATGACCGGGACTCCGGAAGAATTAATCTATTGGTTAAACAACGCATTTCTTAAGAATGAATGACATTAATCCAACTTCAAGAATTCTGATCGTTGATGATATGCAAATGAATCTTGATTTGATGAAAGAAATTTTATCGGAGAAAGGATATCAGATTGCCACTGCCATTAATGGAAAATCAGCCATTGCCAAAGCGCGCGCTCATAAATTTGATCTGATTTTACTTGATATCGTATTACCCGACATCGATGGATTTGAAGTATGTTCCCATCTGAAATCAATTCCGAAAACACAGGATATTCCGATTATTTTTCTGACAGCAAAAAAGGAGAAGGATAATATCATTAAAGGCTTTCAGCTGGGGGCAGTTGATTATATACCCAAACCATTTAGTAAAGAAGAACTGCTTGCCCGTGTTAACCTTCATCTGACTTTCCGAAAAACGCAGGATGAACTCATCCGTTCGAAGGAATGGGCAGAAGCTGCCACAAAGGCAAAAGCAATTTTTCTGGCCAATATATCCCACGAGATCCGCACCCCAATGAATGGGATAATTGGAATGTTAGATATTTTTAAACGGACAAATTTGACTGAAGAGCAAATCGAATATCTTGAGATAATAGGCATTTCAAGTGAGAATTTATTGATGATAATCAACGATGTACTCGACTTTTCGAAAATTGAAGCAGGACAAATCACCTTTGAAAAGATACGTTTCAGCCTGGCAAGCGAAATTGATGAAGTGATAAAGATTCTTCGTTACAAGGCAATCCAGAAGAATCTTGATTTGTCGTTTCACATTGCCTCCGAAATTCCTGAAATCATGGTTGGCGATCCTTTACGACTGAAACAAGTGCTTATCAATCTGTGTAATAACTCGCTTAAATTTACATCCAATGGATTTGTGAAAATAAATGTTTCACTCCTCGGAATGAATGAATCGAATGTTCAGTTATATTTTGAAGTTCAGGATACAGGAATTGGTATTTCTCCGGAAAATCAGTTAAAATTGTTCAAATCATTTGCTCAGGCAGAAGTTTCAACATCCCGAAAATTTGGAGGTACTGGTTTGGGACTTGCCATTTCAAAAAACCTGATTCAGTTGATGAATGGTTCAATCGGCATCATCAGTGAAGAAGGAAAAGGCGCTATTTTCCATTTTAATTGCGAATTTGAAACTTCAGTTCAAAGTCATTTTGCGATAAAAAGTCAGGATTTAAATGAAAGAAAGGTTCATATTAAAAAATTGAAAATTTTATTGGCTGAAGATAATATTATCAATCAAAAAGTTGCTATATTAAATCTTCAGAAATTAGGCCATGAGGTAATAACTGTTTCTGATGGTATTCAGGCAGTTGAGAAGTTTATAAGTATTCAACCTGATGCCATTTTTATGGATATACAGATGCCTGAAATGGATGGTGTGGAGGCAACCGGTAAAATCAGGGAATGGGAAAAGGCCAATAATGTAAATAATTATGTCCCGATTATTGCTATGACAGCAAATACCATGAAAAGCGATATCGAATTATTTATGGCTGCAGGAATGAATGAATATTTGAGTAAGCCTTTTAGTAGTGCCGATTTAATTCAGCTGATCGAATGGATATACAGGCACATCGAACAAAGAAGTTAAAAAATAAAAACAAAAATCAAATGGAATTCACTGATGCAACTTATTCCTGGATAGGAAAAACTGTATTAATCGTTGAAGACAACGAAACGAGTAACATATACTTTGAAGCTGCATTAAGGAAGACCAAAGCAAACCTGCTGTGGGCCAAGAATGGCTTGGATGCCGTTGAAATCGCAAAGAAAAATGAAAATATTGACTTGATTTTGATGGATATCAATATGCCTAAAATGGATGGCATTGAAGCTACAAAAATTATTAAATCGCTTTATCCCAATGTTATCATTGTTGTTCAAACGGCATTTATCTTATCCGGCGAAGAAAGATTATGTCAGGAGGCCGGTTGCGATGAGTTTATTACCAAGCCAATTCGTTTGAAATATCTGTTGGACACGATCGATCACTATTTGGGTAAAAAAGAAAAATAAGCTCCAAATTTTTTGTTTGAATCTTCTTCAACTAAGGATAAAAACCCCGAGTTTAATTTCCCATTCTGGATTCTTAGTCGGTTATTGTTTGATTGTTCGTTAGCGAAATCCATGAATTTTTCTGAGTTTGAATACCATAGTCCAAATTTTCCGATTGAATCCTTCTGAATTTTTTTCTCAATCAGCAGACTGATTATTCCCATATTCATCCTGCAGTTTACCTCAATGCAAGGTTGAATGAATAATTGATTACGCTCCATAAATAAAAGGGAATCAACACCTAAATAGCCTCGGTGATATTTTGCATACACCGATTTCTTCAAAGCATCCATTATTATTTGTACAGTTTCACTAATTCTTTCCTGAAAAACGGCAGAATGTTCTGCAGATAAAATCGTTTCCAATTCAGGATGAAGTAGTGTTCCACTGTATTGACCATTCGAATTCGTTTCAAAAAAGGAATAGCCGAGAAATTCGATTTCAGAATTATCTTTTACCTGAAACTGAAACGACAGATCAGCCAGTTTTTCCAGAAATGGTTCAGCAACCAGGTAATTTTGTTGCTTCAATACTCCCGAAATCCATTGCCTGTTTGAAGCACTGAGTTCCTTCTTGCGGATTATCTGGATTCCACGTCCGGAGGAACTTATGGGAGCTTTGATTACCAATGGCAAATGTCTTTTAAGCAACATTTCAATTTCTTCGGAATTGGTAACTACAATCCCGGTCAGTGATTGGTCAATAAACCAGTCCGGAGAATTATTTGCCAGAATCTCAGCTAAAAAATTCAGTGATGTCGAACGTTCAAAAAGTGTTTGATGTTCTGATTTCCAGTGAAAGGCCGGACTTGCCTTGAATTCATCGGAGCATTTTTCTTTCAGATTCTTCAATTTAAAATGGGCCGCCGGACTCCAACCCCATGGCAAAATGTCGCTTATTGAACCATCCGGAAGTGCCTCCAGCTCATTTAAACTGCAAAAATGAGGCAAATTGCTGAACCCGGCATCTTTCATTCGTTGGACAAACCCAATAGAAGGAGGATTTTCTGTCAATACAAAATCATTTTCGGAGGCAAAAATAAATGGAAGCACCGATAAGTCGCGTTCCATTTTCTGAAGCAAAAGTGGTGGCATGTAACTGAATGAGCCATTGGCGACGGCCAGTTCGCAGGTTGGATTAAAATAATAAATTGTAGCTTTTGCCATTGGTTAATTCTGGTTCAGGAGGTAAATATAGGTTCCAATCTTAGCATATGAATAAATTAGCGGAAATAAACTTTAATTCGCTTTGAATTGTTGAATAAGAATTTACATTTGCAGTATTGAATATTTACAGACCAATAAGTCTTTTAATGATGGATAAAGTATCTTCTGAAATAACAAAAATGAATTCAAGCAGTTTCGTGTACATTTCAATGTGCATGTGTATGCGCTTTTATTGTATTTCTCAGAAGGACGGCAGGATATAAGTGAATTTACAACACCATATTTAAAAGCTCTTCTGGATTTCAGAGGAGCTTTTTTTATGCATTTCAAGAAACAAACAATGAGTGAAAAGTCATACCGGAGTATTGTGAAATCGATTTCGTGGCGAACCATCGGAACGATTGATACGATCATCATTTCGTTCGTCATAACAGGTAAACCAGGACTCGCCTTGTCGATAGGTGGAGTGGAAGTTTTCACCAAAATGGGTCTTTATTACGTACATGAACGTACGTGGAACCGAATTGATTTTGGTAAGATAAAAAAGACAGGTTCGGATTATCAAATATAGTTCAGTGATGAAAAGAAAATATTTACCTATTTCCATTGATATTTCAGATCGCAAAATATTAATCATCGGTGGTGGACAAAGCGCCCTTAAGAAGATCAGAATTCTACAGCGGTCTGGTGCTTTGCTTGAAGTGGTTGCCGAAAATGTGATTGATGAAGTTATTGCCACAGGCGTTGTTTGCTATCAAAAGAGCTATGAGAAGAGTGATATGAAGGGTTACCTGATGCTTTATTCGTGCACAAACAATGTGGATCTCGACAGGCAAATCGCTGCTGATGGGATAGAAGCCGGTGTGTTGGTCAATATCCATGATAATCCT
>CAIPKZ010000386.1 GCA_903865775.1 uncultured Prolixibacteraceae bacterium
TATTAGATTTTTGAATTTGAGAGGTAAAGATAAGTGTTTCCATGACACATCAAAATGAAAATTCCAAAGCAATTGAGGAATAATTGCTTCGATTCTGAACAGCTAAAATGTGAATTTGTCCTGAAGTTGCAGCACAAACCACCGATCGGAATTCTGTTACTTTTCCTATATTCGTAAACAAATTAAATCGATCCAACATGAAACGCCTTTCCACTTTCATTATCCTGTTTCTTTTTGCCATTAGCTGCTTTGCTGATATCTCCATCAGGCAAACGTTCTTAAAATGGGAACTCGGTTACGCCAAAACTGCAAGCGAAATACCTTCGAAATGGATTCCGGCGGTTGTCCCCGGAGCGGTTCAACTCGATATTGCCAAAGCTGAAAAGTACGAACCGTATTATTATGCCGAGCACTGGAAAGATTACAGCTGGATGGAAGATCAGTTTTATACTTACCGGACATCGTTTCCGAAACCGGAGTTGAATTCGGGAGAACGTCTGGTATTTGTTTCCAAAGGAATTGATTATCAGTTTCAGATTTTCCTGAATGGAAAGGAAATCCTGAGCCAGGAAGGAATGTTTACTCCGGTCAGCCTTGATTTAACCGATCAGTTGAAGCCCGAAAACGAATTTAAAATTCTCGTTTTTCCTGCTCCGAAAATCTATTCAGCGCCAGTCGACCGCTCTCAGGCATCGCATTCGGTGAAACCGGCGGTAAGTTACGGCTGGGACTGGCATCCACGGTTGATTCCTCTGGGAATCTGGGACGAAACTTACCTCGAAAAACGTCCGTCCAGCTTTATCGAAGATTTTCATGTGAATTATACGCTGAATCAGGACCTGAGCAAAGCTGATATCAAACTGGAATTATCAGGTCAAAACCTGAATGGCTTACCTTTTATCTGGACACTGAAAGACGAAAACGGTCAGGAAGTTTTGAAGTCGGAAGGAAGGACCGAGCTCAGCTTTGCGAATCCTCAGCTTTGGTGGACGCACGATCATGGAAAGCCGTATTTGTACACTTCCACCATTCAGCTTTTAGATATCTCCGGAAAGGTCATCCAGACCGAAGAATCGAAAATTGGTTTCCGGAGAATTAAATTGGTAATGAATGAAGGTGCCTGGAACGAACCCGACGGTTTTCCGAAAACGCGGAGTGCTTCGCCGGCTCAGTTGGAAATCAACGGACGAAGGATTTTCTGCAAGGGAACCAATTGGGTCAATCCGGAAATTTTCCCTGGAATCATTACCCGCGGACGGTACGACGATTTGCTCAATCTGGCCAAAGAAGCCAATTTTAACATGCTGCGCGTGTGGGGTGGGGGCATCGTAAACAAGGAATCGTTCTTCGAATTGTGCGACGAAAAGGGAATTTTGGTATGGCAGGAGTTCCCGCTGGCCTGCAACAATTACCCCGACGATGCACATTACCTTTCGATCCTGAAACAGGAGTCGGCATCCATCATCAAGCGGGTGAAAAAACATCCTTCACTGACATTTTGGTGCGGCGGAAACGAACTTTTTAATGCGTGGAGCGGCATGACCGACCAGTCGCTGGCTTTGCGTCTGCTCAACAGCCAGTGCCTGGAGCTCGATCCCAACAGTGCATTTATTCCAACTTCTCCGATGATGGGAATGGCCCATGGCAATTATGTTTTCCGCGATCTGGACCCCAGCAACAAGGAGGAAGTTTTCAGCAACATGGCTCGTGCTCACTATACCGCTTATACCGAATTTGGAATGCCGGCACCGGCTTCTGTCGAAATCCTGAAAACGATTATCCCGAAGGAAGAACTTTGGCCGCCGAAACCCGGAACTTCGTGGGAAAGCCATCATGCCTACAAGGCCTGGGTTGGAAATACCTGGCTGTGTCAGGATATTATTGAAGATTATTTTGGTGTTTCCAATTCGCTCGAAGAACTGGTTGCCAATGGTCAGTTGATGCAGGGCGAAGGTTACAAATGCATTTACGAGGAAGCCCGCCGCCAGAAACCATATTGCTCGATGGCGACCAACTGGTGCTACAACGAACCCTGGCCAACGGCTGCAAACAACAGTCTGATCAGCTATCCGGCCAAACCGAAACCCGGTTATTATGCGGTAAAAAATGCCTGTCGTCCGGTTTTGGCCAGCGCCAAATTCTCGAAATTCAAATGGACCGAAGGCGAAACCTTTTTTGCTGATTTGTGGATGCTGAGCGATCTGCCAAAGGATATCCCCGCCGGAAACGTAAAAATTAAACTGGTTGCCGGAACTTCAGAACTGGCGCTGCTGAGCTGGGATTACAACCCCATGAAAGCCAATATCAATCAGGCCGGACCAACCGCCCGATGCAAACTGCCTGCCTGGAGTACCGACCGTTTTAAAGTTGTTATGGAAGTTGAAGGACATCCGGAATATAACTCAGAATACACTTTTGCCTACCAGCCCCGTTCGGTGGAAAGGAAAAGAACAACTCCGGTGATGAATCAATAAAGAAGGACTGAAGGAATGAATTGAAGCAATTTATCCGATGAATTTTGGTTCATCGGATATTTCGTTTTTTGCAGCAAATCTTTTGTAAAAATTTCGCTGACGGAACAATGAAATCGTACAGCTATATTTTATCCAACATTCCCGATTTAGATTATTTTTTTCTCAAACACCACTCGACTATTATCTTTATGCTGAATATCGCAACAACGTTGGATAAAAGACTTAGACGTTTTGTGCAATTTTATCAAAAAGCAGTTCCGGGATTTTGAATTGATACCAAGAATTGGTATTTTTGAAAAAAATCTACAATGGCAAAGA
>CAIPKZ010000387.1 GCA_903865775.1 uncultured Prolixibacteraceae bacterium
TGAATGACAATTAAATGACGCGAAACGAATGGCAATGAATGACTTCATTCTACCAAGTGAGGCTGATCGCCGACCACTTTATTCGTATTCCATCGTAATCTTCGATCCATACGATTTGTCTTCCAGTTTCTTTGCTTCGGTAATCACACTTTTTTCACCACCATGCTTGATGAAATACAAGCAAGCTCTGATTTTTGGAGCCATGGTTCCTTCTCCAAAGGTTCCGTCTGCAAGGTATTTCGCGGTATCGGCATAATTCAGGAATTCAAGTTTCTCCTGATTGGGTTTACCGAAATCCTTGTAAATAAACGACACATCTGTCAGGATATAAAAATGACTTGCCTTAATTCTGGAAGCAAGAAATGCCGAAGCAAGGTCTTTATCTATCACAGCATCCACTGTCCGCAGGTCATTGTTTTCGTCATAGTAAACCGGGATTCCTCCACCGCCGGCTGCAATAACAATATTTCCGGCACGTACCAGATTCTCAACGATGTCCTTGTTAATGATATCGATGGGTTGAGGAGAAGACACCATTCTGCGCCAGCCGCCATGAGTTTTTGATGAAGGTTTGAATATCCAGCCTTTTTCTTCCTGAAGCTGCTGTGCTTCTTCTTCAGAATAAATTTTACCAATTCCTTTGGTTGGATTCTGAAATGCGGGATCACTTGGGTCGATCAAAGTCATGGAGACCAATGTGATCACATTCTTCTGAATGCCGTGTTTTTTCAGCACATTCCGGATCATCCGTTCAATCATGTATCCAATACCTCCCTGCGAATCGGCCACACAAACATCCAGCGGCATAGGTTCAATGTTGTACACTTGTTTACCGGCCTCATTTCGCATCAGTATATTTCCAACCTGCGGTCCGTTGCCATGTGTGATGACCAGTTCGAAACCATCTTTCAGCAAAAAGATTAAGTTTTCGAGGGTTTCGGTTGTGTTTGCCTCTTGTTGTTCAATGGTTCCGGCTTCGTTTTCGCGTAGCAAAGCATTTCCACCCAAGGCTACAACGGCTATTCTTTTCATCGGTTTTACATTTCGGTTTCGGACAAACATAAAAAAAGGATTGAAATCTAAAGCTGATCAATGCTTGGTCTGGAGGCTGTAAAGGATGCTGTTAAACAGACCGGAACCTATTTCTATAACACCTGAATCCAATTTTGAACAGATTTTCAATTCGAAATAAAATGATGTTTGGCTTCAAAGATAAAATATATGATAGCCAAAAATCGTTAACTTTGCGCACGAATTAATTACCCGAATGGCAAAGAAAATTACGAAACCTGTAACCAAACCTGTAAAGGCTCCAAAATCTTCAAGAATAAAGGGCTTTGTTGATTTTTTTAAGAGTAACCAATTCCGTTATTCATTTGGCGTTTTCCTGACCATTTTTAGTGGTTACCTCGCAGTTGCCTTTGTTTCCTATACTTTCTCCGGAAGAGTTGATCAAAGTAAGCTCGATTTACCTTGGCGTGATTTCTTGTTTGAGCCTTCTGTCGAGGTTCAGAATATTGCCGGAAAAGGCGGTGCCTATCTGAGCGAACATTTTATTAATCTTGGCTTTGGTTTTTCATCTTTCTTTTTTGTCCTGATTTTATTTGTTGCCGCGCTGAATTTATTTGGTTACAAGGGAATCAGATTTTTCAAAACGCTGCTTTTCTCGCTCCTTTGGATGCTATGGTTATCCATTGCACTCGCATTGGTATTAACAGCTTCAGTGGGTGATCAGTTCCTGTATGTTGGAGGTATGTACGGATTCATACTTTCCAGTTTATTGTCTTCTTTGCTTGGTGCTTTTGGAGCTACATTAATCCTGATATTCACACTATTTATTTTACTTCTTGTTACATTCAAACAGTTTATTCCCTGGCTGACCCGAATTTTTGCGAAAAAAGAGAAAGTTGCATCGCTTTTGGTGATTCCATCTCATGAATTCTCAGATGGGGCACCCATGACAGAAATGGCTACTCCTGCAATATCTAAGATTATTACTGAAGACAATAAGATAGAAGCCATTTTTGACCCGGATTCGAAAGATGATGAGGTTGATGTTTTGGATGACGATGACTTTGAAATTGAAAATACCGTTTCGAAAAAGGATGTTGAATTGAGTATCGAGGATATGATTTTCGGTCAGGAAGCAAAACCTGAAAAGCCAGCCAGCCGCGAACCTGTACTTCAGATTCATCATCCGGTAAACGATGATGAAACCGAAGTGAATGTTTCGGGAATGCCTGATTATGATCCAACGCTTGATTTGTCAGGCTACAAATATCCGACGCTCGATCTGCTCGATGATCATGCTTCCGGGAATGCTGAAGTGAGTAACGAGGAATTAATCTCCAACAAGAACAAAATCGTGGAGACTCTTCGTCATTATAAAATCGAAA
>CAIPKZ010000388.1 GCA_903865775.1 uncultured Prolixibacteraceae bacterium
GATACCGTTACTTTGACCATTACTGCTTATCCAAATCCTCCAGTTGTTACCAACGTACAGGCTTGTTCGGGGATATTCAGGTTTCCAATAACCTTGATTTGACCATTGGGTTCCGGCTAAAGCTGCCCGAAGTTTTATCGTGTAGTACCGAGCAACTGTATATGCTGCACGATACTTTTCAACGGATGATTAACCTTTTGCCTGCCGGAAGTTTTATCCATAAACAGGATTTCTTCCTGATCAAAGAATTCAATCCAACGGAATCGGAATCAGAAACAACCGGAGCAAAGGAAAGCTTGAATGAATCCTATCTGGAGCACTTTGACAGACGGAATTATCTGAAACATGATTGCTGCTTTTATATCAGTTTGTTAAACAAAGGTCTCCTGAAAAACTACCTTGAATCCGCTTTGATCTTTTCCCGGAAAGAACGCAACCTTGAAAAATTGCAGTACGACAAGATCAATGAACTGCGGAGTAACGTGGTGGCCATTTTTGCCCAGAATGGAATCGGATGCGACCCTATCACAAAGGAAGAAGCCATTGGTGACGAACATTCCCTGGGACTAGTCGAACGCTTTCTGAGCCTGAACTTTACTGAAAACCATCCGGCTTTGGGAGGAATTGATTTTCGGGACCGGCTGAAGGTAATGGACCAGTTTGTGGAGATTTTGTCCTTAAGCGACTATTCCCACATTCCGGCAGAACTCAGGCCAGCTTCGGAGCATCCGCAGAACGGACTACCTGTATCGCTGGTCTATCCGGTAAGCTATCACCTTCCGTTTTCGCACATCACCAACCAGTTTATCTACATTCCCGATCAGCAGGAGATCAAAGGATTTTTGGAAAGTAGCTACAAAAAGATCTTCAGTTTGTCCAAGTTTTCTTCGGAGAACAAGGTAAATGCCGGGCTGATTGAATCTTTTTTGGACCAGGTGCAGACATCTGGAGAAAAAATCGTGAAAACCCACTTTAATGTGATGTTGTTTGATTCAGCATTGAAAGATCTGAAGCAACACAAAAGCGAAACCAGTTCCGCTTTTTCGATGATGAACTGTTTTCCGTACCAGCATACGCATGATCTGCCAATGCTGTTTTTCTCCTGTGTGCCTTTCTCAACGCAGCTTCCCGAAACAGAACTTTTCATTACACAGGTTCCGCAGGCCTGCTGCCTTATCAACTTCGAAGGTGAACTGAAGAACAGCACCTCGGATTTTATCATCCGGCTTTCTGACCGCCTGGAAGGTTGTCCGGTTAAGATTGACATCTCGGATGAACCGATGCACAAACACCTGATCCATAACCGCAATAAGATCATTATCGGCGGATCAGGTTCGGGAAAATCCTTTTTCACCAACCATTTGCTGCGGCAATATGCTGAAAGCGGAAACTGTCACATTGTTTTACTGGACGTGGGACGAAGCTATGAGCTGTTGACCATCTATCTGAACGAGCGGCTTAAAGATCAGGGTGGTGCCATGATGGTTGAGTTTACCATGGAAAACCCGATTTCGTTCAATCCATTTATCCTGGAAGGAGAACTGGATATTGAGCGCAAGCAAACGATCCTTTCGGTAATCTACACCATATACAAGGAAAACCTTTCGGAAATGGAGAAGGATGTGATTGCCCATTCGTTGACAGCTTTCTTTGAATCTGAAAAAGTAGCGGAAAGATCCTTCAACGGCTTTTACGAATTCTGCCAAAGCTACATTCCGGAACTGGTCAAAGAGAAATCCGTCCAGTTTAACAGCAACGAGTTCTTTTTCATTCTTGGCAAGTATTACCGGGGAGGGGAATATGACTATTTGCTGAACAAACAGATGGATACCGATGAGTTTTTCCATTGCCCTTTTATTGTTTTCGAACTGGATAACATCAAGGACCATGCAACTATCTTTCCGGTCGCTACCCTGATTATCATCGACATTTTCATGCAGAAGATGAGAAGGTTAAAGGGAGTAAGAAAAGTGATCTGCATCGAAGAAGCCTGGAAAGCAATTGCCACTCCCCAGATGGCCAGTTACATCAAATATTTCTACAAGACTATACGCAAATTCTTTGGCGAGGCGATGGTTGTGACGCAGGAAGTGGACGATGTAATTTCTTCTCCGGTGATACGCGATGCGATTATCAACAATGCAGATACCCGGATTTTGCTTGACATGAGCAAATTCCGGAATAAGTTCCAGAGCATCAGTGACACCCTTGGGCTTTCAGAATTCCAGAAAGACCAGATCCTTTCGATCAACAAAAACCTGCCATCCGGAAGAAAGCTGAAAGAAGTCTTTATTGGCCTTGGAAGCTATTCCCAGGTTTATGCACTGGAAGTCAGTAAGCCTGAATACTACTGTTACACCTCTGAACAAAGCGAAAAGGAAATGATCCTGAAAAAACTCCGGGAAGGGCAGGATCAATCCTTTGTCGAAATCCTCAAATCCATTTAAAAAATCAACAAATCCAACAATTACAACAATGAAAACAAATCCAACAACGACAACGATGAGAACAAAAGCACCATTTTTAGCCATCCTGTTCATCGCTTTTCTCAGCATTTTCACGACCAAAAACACCTTTGCCCAGGCCCCCGTGACCGACGTGGGGGCAGGCATCCAGCGGGAAGCACTTTGGGATCAGGAAAAAGGAATCCTTTCGGAAATCAACTGGTACAATGTGCTGATTAAAATCCTGAATGGAGACATCAAAGGGCTTACCTCAGAACTGGTAGGGATTGATCAGAAGAAGCTTGAGAGCCTTCAAAAGGTCAGTTATCTGATCAAGGATTACAAGCGTATCCGGGAGACCAAAGAGATGCTCGATAAGATCATCTACATCTACACGACCAAACTGCCCTTGCTGGTTCAGGACGAAAACTTTACCACCCGTCAGGCTGCGGTGATAGTCGAATCTTTTGACCTGGTGCTGGACGACAGCCGTCAGTTGGTAACTTCCATCCTGAATACCATCGTGGAAGACAACCTGTTTATGATGGATGACAAACAACGCTATGATACCATTAACGGGATTTATATCGATGTGAAAAAGCACTACGGCACACTTTGTTACCTCTACAACAAGCTGGCCTGGGCCTCTTACCAGAAAAGCTTTAATTCCGGACAGATCGAACAGTTTGCTTTTTACTACACACTTTATAATTAACAATCAACGATTAAAGAAACGACAATCCATGAAAGCAATACTTTTCATACTCATCTTATCCCTGACGGCTTTGCTGCCGGTGAAGGAACTGAAAGCCCAGATTTTTGAGATCAAAGACTGGGACGGAACTTATCCCGATATGAACGGCACTTATCCGCTATCCTTTGTGGCCTTCAAAGGCTGGTTAATTCCGGTTCCCCATGTTTTTGTGCGCACCTGGCCAACCCATTATTACATTGATTTGATCTCCGCGCCAGTGTATGATACTGAAGCGTATGCCGGGATGTTGAAAGTCAACCTGCTGAAGATTGTTGAAAGGCTGATTGAAAAATCACAGATGAAAGGCAGGCATGAGGAAACCGAACAAATTAAAAGCAATACGCAAATCCAGCGGGATATTGAAAAGAAGATTTTCGATTCCAATTCTGATCAATTGCCCGATTTGTATAGCATAGCTTCCGGTTTTATTAGGCTGTATGTCAGCATCGATAACATGGACAAGCTCGACAACTGCAGATGGCTCAGGCAAACTTACCAAAAGGAGGCTGATGAACTCTTGACCCGGTTTATTGCAGTCAATCTTTTTCTGACCGATCACGGCAAAAAGCTGGAAGCATTTGACGAAATCAAACAAGAGCTAAACAAGCAAATCGGCGAGACAGATTACACCTACCGAAAGGTTTTGCACCTGCAGGCTTTTAACAACAATGTACCTCAATCCTATGCTTTCCTGAAAGATTAACAATTAACCATTGAACATTAACCATTTAAAACTTGATCCATGCTTTTACAAGTTATGAGTACCCGAAGTTTTTTTCAATTTACCGATGTGCTGATCCAGGGAGGTCTGGACAATGCCCAGATCCTGACTGGCATGGCACGGGCTATTGGAGGCATTGCCGCTTTTCTGTACATCTCCAAACGAATCTACGAGCAATTGATTGCAGACAATCCCATCTCCATGCTGCCACTCCTCCGGCCATTTGCCCTTGTGTTGGTAATTACTTTCTGGAGCCCTTTCGTTCATCTGCTTATGGTTCCCACCAAAGGATTGACTAGCCTCTCTGAAGCCGTTTATGCCGATAAAAAACACATCGTGGCAGCTAAACTGGAAGAAAAGCAGGATGCCATCCTTGCAGTTGATTTGCCTTCTTTTCAGGAAAATGAAGAAAAAGAGGCCGCTCTTTGGGACAAAGGTGGCACTCTGCTTTTGACCTCCTACACCATAGTCTCCGGAAGAGCTTTGATGCACCAGATCAACTTCTACCTGATGGACAGTGTCCGGCAGCTTTTGGAATCCTTTTTTGAGGCGCTGGTTTTCCTGATCGCTTTTCTGCGCACCGTCTTTTGTGTCCTGCTGATCATCTTTGGGCCGCTCGTGTTTGCCATTTCGATTTTCGATGGTTTTCAGGAAAATTATCTACAATGGATTGCCCGGTTTGTGAATGTGAACCTTTATCTGCCCATTGCTCTGCTTGTTTTGTCATTGGTTCAGGAAGTGCTGATCTATGTGCTTGATGCCGAGATTGCCGCCACCAAAGCTTCACTGATCTATCAGCCTTCGCTGTACTATGTTTCCAACATGGTCGTCCCGGTTTGCGGGATTGCCGGACTGATGATGGTTCCCAAAATCGCATCCTGGATTGTCAGCGCCTCAGGAACCGGAACCGGTGGTGGACGCCTGGCCAGAACGATAGCCACTATGATGATTACCAAAGGGGCCTTGAAATAAACCTATACAAAACAATCAATCCAACATCAAGATGAACAAGATATTTGATATCCAGCGCAAATTTCGGTTTACAGTTTATGTACTTCTGGCAGTAAGCCTTCTCATGATCGTATTCAGCACCTTCGTTTTCACCCGATCAATCGGACTGGTTGAACGCTCCCGACAGAAAATCTATGTGCTGGACAACGGGAAATCCCTTTTGCTGGCCCTTCGTGCCGACATTACGGACAATCGGCCTTCAGAAGCCAAAGACCATGTGAAACGATTCCATGAACTCTTTTTCACGATGGAACCCGACAAGCAGTACATCGAGAACAATGCAAAAGAAGCACTATATCTGGCCGATGGTTCAGCCATGAAACAGTACCAGTCCTATAAGGAAAACAATGTTTATAACCAGGTCATTGCTTCAGACATTAGTATGACCCTGACAACCGATTCGGTGCAGATCGATTTCTCAGCTTATCCCTATCAGTTCCGGTTTTTCGGACGCCAGAAGATTGTCCGCAAATCCAACATTACTATCCGAAACCTGGAAACCTCCGGACGGCTTCGGAACATCTCCCGGACAGATAATAATCCACATGGGCTGCTGATTGAAGATTGGTTGATAACAGACAACAAAGATTTGGAAACCATGAAACGAAAGTCCTTTTAATTCTAAAAATTTACGATTATGAACCAAGAAAATAAAAAATCCAAAAACCTTGTGACCCGAATCAGCGAGGCCATACGCTTCCATGAATGGATCGACCGCTTGGATCAGAATGATAAAAAGCTTGATCCGGCCAAACGGAAGAAAAAGTGGACGATCATCCTCTGCGCATCATTCCTGATCTACCTGATTTCATTTTTTGTTTTTCCAAAACCTGTAATCACTTATGAACCCATTCAGCCGGTTAGTGAAGCAAATCCGGAAATAACAAAGAACCTGAAATCTAAAAAATCCCTCTCTTTTGAAATGCCTGTTGACTCATTTGAAACCATATTAAAACAAGAAATACATGAAAAGTTACCTGAAAAGAAATAAGCCACTGCTTTTCCTTCCGCTGGTTTTGATCCCCTTTATTGTCCTGATATTCTATGTGCTGGGAGGTGGAACAAAAAAGGAAAAGGAAGAACAAAAGCAAAAAGAGCAGCAAGCACCAAAAGGTGCCAATTACACGCTGCCCGATGCTGATAAAAGCGTCGCGATTTACGATAAAATGGACAACTATTCCACGCAGAAGGCTGTAACCACAACCCATGATTACAACATTGCCGGGGAGACCGATTCCACGACTGAGCAAAGTTTGGAAGAGGAAACTCTGACAGAAGAAAAACTACTTTCTGAAAAGAAGGATTTATATAAGAACGATCCGGTTCCTGAAATGAATGCCAATGTTTCCACTGACCTTATGGCACACATCCGGCAGAAGGAAAGGAGAGTCAGGGAAGATTTGGAAAACAGCCAGACTGAAGCAAAATCACAAAATGAGGGTGCGGACTCAAATCAGAAAGAAAAAGACAACAAAGAGCCAGAAGATAAAAAAGGATCAACAGCAATTGCTCTGACCGGTATTGAAGAACTGGACAAGGTTTTCCGTCAAAACAGCAGATTGGTAAAACAGAACGATTCACTGAACATCCGGTTAAAAGAAACCTCCGCAAAAAATGAAAAGCTGGAAGGCGAAAAGAATAAACGTTCTACTCTGGAGAAAGGTGGAAAGTCCGGGTTTAAACCCAAAGAAACGGCAGTTCCGGTGATTGAAGCTGAAGTATATGAAACCACTACGGTACTAACCGGCAACAGGGTGAAGCTGCGACTATTGGAAGAAGCTTGGCTAAACGGAGTTAAAATCCCGGTCAACACCTTCTTGTATGGCATTTGTGAAGTCAGCAATGAACGGCTTCAGATCGAGATCTTGCAAATTCCAGTGGGTGAAAAGTTTGTTCCGGTTGAAGTCACTGTTTGTGACCTGGACGGACTACCCGGACTGTATGTTCCCGACAATGCCTCCCGAAAAGTAGCCAAAGAAGTTGGTAGCAGCACCAATACCTCATCCATGTTCGGATTTACCAACAATCCGCTGGCCTATGCAGGGGTGCAGGCTGCCGATAAAACGGCACAGTCAATCCTTCGGATGATCAAAATCAAGAAAGTCACCATCAAGAAAAACACACTCGTTTATTTAATCAACAAAAGCAAATAACCATGAAAACTTTTTTATTCATTTCCATTTTCGCATTTTTCCATATCTCCACTTTTGCTCAGAATATACTTACCGTATCTGACAGCAAAACCAGCCATTTGGTTTGTCCCGATAAGGTCAATTATGTGCAAGCCGGTGATTATTCGATTGTACAGGCCGAAGTTGTTCCCGAACTTTCAAACCTGATCAGAATTAAAGCCTTGCAGCCTTTTGAAAAGCCAACTTCATTAACCGTGGTTTGTGCTGACCAAATTTATTCTTTCGAATTACAGTATGGCAACGATGCACTGATTACTTACCCGATTGAAATTTTTTATTCGCAAAAGGCACTGACCTTCTCTGGAAAGATGATGGCCGATTATCTCCTGAAAGATCTTTGCGATCAGGTATTGGATCAGCACAGGCAAAATTTCAGAAGGCGAAAAACAGAAAAGGATGGAATCAAAGTTCGTCTGAACTCGATCAGCCTGAAAAACGATGCACTCTTTTTTGAGCTTCAGATCACCAATAAAACCAACATGGCTTATGATATCGAAAGCTTTAATTTCTGGATCACCGACAAGAAAAAATCCAAGGCAACCAATGTTCAGGAATATCAGATATTTCCCGAATATCAGCGGAACAAGGTACAGCGTATTTATGGCGATGTCACCGTTCGGGAAGTGTTTGTGATTCAAAAAATGACTATTCCTGATCAGCGCATCTTAAAAATCGAAATGGGTGAAAAAGCGCTGGGTAACACTGGTCGAAAACTCACTTTCAGCCTGAAGAACAAGGATATCCTCAAGGCCAAATCCCTGAAATAATTTAAGCAAAAGGACAAAATACATTCTTAAAACAGACACATTAAGCAATCTGCATTCCTAAAGTCCCCCCTTCGGGGGGATTTAGGGGGGCTTCTATTAATTCCATCACCATGACCGAAGACAAAGATTTGGAGAAATTGCACGAAGGATTTCGCTTTTTTAGTTACCTGTTGTTGTTCATGTCGATGTACCTGAACCAATTGGGTTATTTTACAGCGAATGGAATCTACATACCTGCATTTCATTCACTGGTAATCAAACTGCAAAACCTGACTTTTCTGGCAAACGTTTATAAATCCAAAACGGTTTGTCTGGTATTTTTGGCCATTACCTGTGTCGGAACCAAAGCCCACAAAGATCGTGAGCTTACCGTTTCGTCAATTGTCGGTCAGTTGGTGGCCGGTCTGATTCTGTATTGGGGAAGCCTGATCCTGTTTAAATCTTATCCGGTATCCTATTTGACCCTGACTTTCTTTGGCTTTGTACTTCTGAACATCGGTTTTGACAACATCTCCAAACTGATCAATGTCAACCTAATGAAAGACCGGTTTAACGTGGAGAACGAAAGTTTTCCGCAGGAACAAAATCTAAAGGAGAACGAATATTCGGTGAACCTGCCGACACGATATCTCTATAAAGACAAACAACAGGAAGGCTGGATCAACATTGTCAATCCTTTTCGGGCGACCATGGTAATCGGCACACCCGGCTCCGGAAAATCCTTTTCAGTCGTGTTGCCTTTTATCCGGCATCATTTGAGCAAAGGTTTTTCGATGTGCGTCTATGATTTTAAGTATCCGGATTTGTCTTTGGTTACTTACAATCATTTCCTGAAAGCAAAAAAGAATGGAAAGCTGCCCGAATCAACTCGGTTCTATGTGATCAACTTTGAGAACATTCAAAAATCCTTTCGATGCAATCCGTTGGCACCTGAGTGGATGGAAAGCCCAATTGATGCTTTTGAATCTTCCAGAACGGTTCTTTATAACCTGAACAGGGAATGGATACGCAAACAAGGTGAGTTTTTCTCTGAATCAGCCGTTTCATTTTTTGCAGCTGTGATCTGGTTTTTGAAAAAATACAAAGATGGCCAGTTTTGCACCCTTCCACATGCCATCGAACTCTTACAGATGGATTACGATGATTTGTTCGCCGTGCTGGAACAGGAAAAAGATGTGGCGAACATTATCAATCCTTTTATCAATGCACACAAACGCGGAGCCAGTGAGCAGTTGGAAGGACAGCTCGGTAGCCTGAAGATTGCCATTTCAAAGATCATCAGCCCGGAGATATATTGGATCTGTTCAGGAGATGATTTTTCCCTGGACATCAATAATCCGGAATCACCCAAAATTCTTTGCCTGGCCAATAATCCATTGAGAGTAGAAATGTATGGTGCAGTCCTTTCATTGTACATCACCCGGATGCTGAAGGTGATCAACAAAAAGGGTCAGCAACCATCTTCTCTGATCTTTGATGAGCTGCCAACCATTTACTTTCGGGGACTGGATACTTTGATTGCCACAGCTCGTAGCAACAAAATCTCTACTTTATTGGGAGTCCAGACCATTGATCAATTGATCCGGGATTACGGAAAAGAACAAGCCAATGCCATTACCAGCAATATCGGCAATGTGTTTTCCGGTCAGGCTGCCGGTGAAACAGCCAGATTTATTCAGGGGCGGATGGGCAAAATCCTTCAGGAACGGCAATCGGTCAACATTAACCGTAATACCCAGTCTTCTACCTTTTCCACGCAGCTCGATTTTCTGGTACCTGAAGGCAAGATTGCCACTCTGCCACAAGGTTATATGGTGGGGCAGGTGGCCGACAACTTTGGAGAAGCCATTGCACAGAAGAATTTCAATTGCCTGATCAACGTCGATGTGAAAGCTCAAGAACAGGAAGAAAAACGTTTTGTACCTATCCCAGACTTTTACCAGTTCGATAACATACCGGATGTTTTGGAACGCAATCGCACCAAGATACAGAACGACATCCGGTCAATTACCATTCATAAATCGGAATCAGATCAATCTGATTATTTACCTCTGAAAAACCCTTCAGAGCGAATCACACAAAAATCTTTACCAAATAAAAAAAGAAAATCCAATGATTGAAAAAACTATTTACTTCAAATGCAGACCTTCCCAGATAATCAATCTGGAAACTTTTTTGCTGACCATTTTGGTTGTTCCGGTCATTCTCCTGATGAATGAGTTGCTGAAACAACATCTTCCAATCCTTTTTATTCCAGAAAAGTTGGCTGTTCATATATACAGACTGCCGATATACCTGGGCGCATTTACTTTGCTGAATCTGTCTTATCAAATACTTAGGGTCTATTGTACTACTTACGAAGTTGATTCTGAAGAGTTAAGGCAGTATTCGGGAATATTCCTGAGAAAACATGAGTATGTCGAGCTGTACCGGGCGAAAGATTATAAAATTGAAAAGCCATTGATTTACCGAATGTTCGGACTCGGAAACCTGACCATTTACACCTCGGATAAAACTACTCCGGTATTTCACCTTTATGCCATCCGGGCACCGGAAGAAAAATATAAAGTCCTTCGCGGTTTGGTAGAACTAAACCGCAGGGAGAAGCATGTTTTTGAAGTTAATTAATCATTTAAAAAGTAAAAATTATGGAACAGAAAACGCGCATGAGCATGGACCAGATTCCGTTTGAGAAACTGGAAAAAGTAGGTATTGACCGCAATTTTGTGGGCAAGATGGAAAAGCAGGAGCTGAATGATTTCCTGAACGGATACCGTTCGGATAAACTCTACACGGTTAACGCCAAAATTGGTGGAGAAGATTTCAAGATTCCGGCAAAGATTCGCTTACAAAGCAAGGAGGACGGATCAGTGGATGTTAAAGTTCACCCGATCCAACGATTGAACATCCCGGATGAGTATATGGGGCATAAGTTCACCAAAGAAGAAAAGGGCGCTTTGCTAAATGACAAAAACCTGGGCAAAGCGGTGGAATTGACTCCTAAAATTGGGGAACGTGGACCTTTCTATCTGAGCATTGATTCCAAAACCAATGAGTTGATTCCGTTGCGGACCAGCTATATTCAGATCCCAGACAAGATCAAGGGAGCCACCTTATCATCGGAACAGAAAGAAAACCTGGCAGCCGGAAAGAAAGTGACAGTAGAAGGCATGACCAGTAAAGATGACAAGAAGTTCTCAGCCGCACTTCAGATTGATGCAGCATCCCGGAAGATCGGTTTTTCTGATTTCAAAAATGAAAAATTAGGAAAATCGGAAGAAGCCAAGCAGGAAAAACAGGAAGGAAAGAATCAGGGGGCAAAGCAGAAAGTCAGTTAAATTTTTGCGTGCTTATCAATAAAAAAGTGAATCAAAAAAGGCAGGAGAAATTGAAAAAAATCCTGTCTTTTTGATTGAAAAGGAAGTCCAAAGAGGGGAGGGGAATCTACTAAAAGAGGGGAATGCAAGATACTATTATAAAAAGCAAATTTTTTGAGAAGATTTTTGATAAAGAGTTGAAGCAAATAATATGGGATCGTCTGCAAAAGAGCAATGCAAGATATCAGTTTGTATATACAAACTGTCTTGCCCCGCTTGCGCTAATTGAAAAAATGTTTAACAGGAAAGAAAACAGGAAAAGTGAATAAGACAAAAATAATTATACTAAGGTGCACAACCGGTGAGAAGAAAATCATTCAGCAGCTGGCCAAAAAATGCGGACTTAAACTTTCCGAGTATTGCCGCAGGCAAGCCATACATGGAGAGGTAAAAGCCATACCGGCATTAACGCAGGAAGAGATTGATTATTTCCATCTGTTGAAAACGTACTGTACCAATTTTAACCGGATATCCAGCCTGATCCGCAAAAAAGAGCCGGGTTTGGTTGAAGAAATCAGGCAATTGGTAGGAAAACTAACCCAACTGCAGCAGCGAATCATTTGAAAGCTACTACCAGAAAAGTATGGTATAAAAGATCTCTTAAAACAAATCCAAGCCATGATAGCAAAAGCCAAAGCCATTGCGCATGGAAGCAAGGCGATAGAATACGCACTGCGGGAGTCAAAACAAGGTTACCTGGTCATGTCGAATCTGGTACAAAACGAAACTCCGGGAGCCATTTACAAAGAATTCCTACAGGCACAGGAGTGGAATACCCGGTGTAAAAATAAGTTCATCCGGATCGAGATAGGCATTGCCCCGGCAGACGAGAAACGGCTTGTCCATGACGATCTTGTGAGGATTTGTTCAGAGTTCAGTGAACGTTTCGGGTTTAAGAACCACCAGTGGATAGCCTGTACCCACCGGGATACGGATCATTTGCACCTGCACATGATTGTCAACCGCATCGGTATCGACCATAGTGTATACGATACAAGTTTTATCAGCAAAAAGGCCGGTAAAATTGCGGAAAGCATCAGCCGGGATATGGGACTAACCATCGCCAACCAGGTAAAACGACAAAGTAAGTACCGCCCGGAAGTGACCAGCTTTGAGCGAATACTGGCAAGAACCCGGATCGAGAAGTCAGCCACCGAGGTATTGACTGGTCACCCCCAGTCGTTGGAAGAGTTTACCCAGGTGATGAAAAAGCACGGTGTAGATGTCGAAAAAGCAGTCAACCGAAAAGGCAATACCTATGGATTACGATTTATCGGTTACGGGCAGACCTTTAAAGGGTCGCAAATCGGCAAGGAGTTCGGCTATGGCACACTGCTGAAAACATTTTCCGAAAACAGCCAAACCGCCAGGCAGAGCCTTCAGTCAGAAAACGTTCAGAAAAACGCACAGGGCAAATCGTTCAAAGGTGATCTTATGCCGGAATTAGGCGCAGTGGTTGCAGCGGGTTTATCAGGGCGGGGCTATCATCTAAGAGAGACAGAAGAAGAAAGAAGACGCAAACGTAACAGGAAGAAAAAATATGGCAGGAAACACTAATCCACGGACCCAGTCGGTCAAAGATGCGATGATGGCGGAAATTATCGTAACAGAACTGTCAAAGTTTACCACCTCGCATGAACTGATCATGGAAAGTACTCAAAAGATACTGAGCCGGTACAACGATATTGGCCAGCTTATCGAACGGATGGACAAACGGGATCAGGCGATAGTCAGGATTATTAAAGACTACCAGCTTTCAACAGAGCAATACCTGTCCCTGACAAAGCTGTCCATGTCCATAACCCAAAAACTGAAAGAGATTGATGATCATGGAATCAGGATGGAAACCGAATCATTGAATAAGATAACCAAGGCTGTTGATCAGGGCAATACGCCACTTCGAAAACAGATCAGATGGATCACCTATGGGATGATTGCAGCTTTTGGAATCTTATTGCTGATGGTCCTGTTTTAACTGCTGCTGAAAAGACAAAATGCCGTCGGGGGAACAATTAGTTTAGTGCTGGTTAGCTAAAATCAACTGATACTCTTTATCTTTGCACACAAGAGGTTATACCCTGTCCTCAGACCGGGTAGAGACCATCTACCGTAGCCCGCTTTGTCGGGCTACCTTTTTTTACACGACCGATTAATCGTGGAGTCTTGCCGGTCAATCAGCCCCGGCGTTGTTACAAGAATACCCCACTATATAATCCGTATTGTTTTTATAGAGGGTAAATATCAGTATCAACAGTTTTCGTTCAAGAGCGATAACTCCAGTTTTCCCCGGCTTCCCTTTATCCTTTAAGCGGTTAAAATAAATACGGAGGACCTGGTTATGCAGGATGGAACTTACGGCAGCCATATATAAGGCCGCACGGATGTAGGCATTCCCGCGTTTGGATATGTGAGGCCTCCAGCTTAGAGTTCCCGACTCCCGGATCACAATATCCAGGCCGGCATAGCTGACCAAATGCCGACGGTTACTGATGTTGGAGAAACCATCTGTTTCGGCAATAACAGTTGCTGCCGTTACAAAATTTATCCCCGGAATGGTAATTACCCGTTTGATTTTTTCATCCAGAACAGGAGTTTCCCTGATCAAGTCATGCATTTGCTGATCAATCTCTGCCAATTGTTTATCGGCTAACTTTATCCGGTCTTTTATCCGCTTAATACTGTCTTTAAAAGCCTGATGGGAGTGATTTAAGGCATGTAACTGATTTGTAAGCCCATTCTTATCCCGGATGATACTGATTCGTTCACGGCTTAGCCTTTTAAGCACCCGCAGGTTTTCTTCCGGTCTGTTCCACAAGGGTAACTCTCTTTCCAACCCCATTCGGGCAAGCATGATGGCGTCGATACGATCTGTTTTATTCTTCTCATCCAGGCTTTTGGCATATTGCCTGCCTTTGGCAGGTTGTATAATACTCAGTTTATAACCCAGGTCACTCAAATAATACGCAGCGTCTTCATGATAGACGCCGGTGGCTTCCATATTGACATGCAAGCAGAGAGTCTTATCCATTTTCTTTTCGATCCACTGCTGAAGTTTCGGCAAACCTTTGCTATTGTTCTCAAACTTACTTGTGGATACCACTTTGATTTGAAGCGCCTGCGTGTAAACAGACAGGCAGCAGTCAATCTTTTTCATTGAGACATCAATGCCCAGGCATTGCTTTAGGATTGTCTTTGTACTCATAGCTATCTTTTTAGTTGTTAGGTGTTGATATAAAGAGATATTATCCCACCGTCCATCCTCATGTACTACGCAGGCTCGAAGTTTAAACTACGGCTTAAAATACTATCCGGACTCATGGATAAAGAAGACAGCAGAGGCAGGTTCTTGCATAGACTCATATTCCATAAACATCAATAGTGGAACTGAAAGATGTGTTTGATGCTCATCTGCTGCATCTCTATATATCAATAGCTTATTTTAATACTCAGACAAAAATACAAACAAGTAATGGGCAGAGGCAGGTATAATCTTGCTATGCATAAATCAGATTTGATGTTGCATGTTTATGTTCGATACTCATTGCCTCTCCCATTTACCTCTTGTTTTAAATGATGTGGTAAAAGTATGAGATGTGTTTTTGTTCCACAAAAACCTTGACAAAGCTGTCCTACGGAGCATTCCCCTCATTCCCTAAAAGGTTGATGAAAATGATTCCCCTCTTTCAAAAATCCAGTTAAAATCAGATGTCAGTTAACCTAGAAAAGTAGAAAATGCGACCTCAAACTCCGGAAGATAAAAAGCTTGGTGAAGGAATCCGGGTTCGTTTGACCAACCGGGAAAAAGAACTGTTGACTGAGCGGTGCCGAAAAGAAGGCTACTCGACCTTGAGTGATTTTGGTCGGGCTAAACTTTTAAGAAAACGGGAAATTCGGAGGATTGAAGCCAGTCCAGAATTTTCGCAATTGATGAGCCAAATGGATTTCGAACTCAATAAGATCGGAGTTAACCTGAACCAGATTGCTAAAAAGCTGAATACATATTTAGGATATCAGTTGGACTCGGAGGATAAGCGAAATCTAAACAAGTCTTATGAAATGCTTAAAAAGTGCTTTTTACTTTTGCAAAAGTATATGGATCATATTCCGTAATGACTAACCAGAAAAACCAAATAAATGGTCATTGTCATTCACCAGGCATCAAGCACTACGAATGCCTTTTTCTACAATGAGCGAAAGGTAAAAGAAGGTAAAGCTACCTTTTATCATAGCCGAAATACACCTTCTTCAAATCCATTTATATACTCTACTCAACATCGTCACCAAATTTTTAAGCGAATTGAAGATTCAAATATCAGAGTTAATAACAAAGGCTTGCATATCTCATTTAACCCAACAATGAATGACATGATCCGTATGGGAGAAAAGGGAATTCGTACTGACATTGTGCAATCGTACCCTTCTGCTTCAAATCTCGGTCCTATATATTTAGCGTTTTGACGACATATCTCTAAGACTGCTTCTTGCTTCTGCGAAACTTCTAGTATCAATCAGTCCTAGAACCCTTGATCCTGTCCAATTCCATATTATCGATAAAGCGGTAATTACTTGGCTCATTCATGCTCAGTAATGTCGATAAACCTCTAATAACTATTCTCAGAATTTTTGAATAGATTTATAGATAAAACTATATATCTATTCGATAGCGATTTATCCTTTTATATCTAAAGCCTTTTGCAGGCTTATCAATTCAGAGCTATTGAGATCGCGCCATCGTCCCTCGGGTGTCTCCCCCAAAGAGATAGGCCCAAAGTTGGTTCGGATCAATCGAAGGAC
>CAIPKZ010000389.1 GCA_903865775.1 uncultured Prolixibacteraceae bacterium
AGCTTATTCTAGCCCCAGACAACGTCTGGGGTAAAAGGAATAATGGGAAACCAGTCCGCGCGAGGACAATAATCAAGGCAAAGAACTTCTTTCGGACGCCTGCCTGCTGCAGCTACCGTGTACCCACATCTTTTTCAAGTCTTATGCCTTCTATAATATATTCCAAACGTTCTAATCCTCGCTTTAGAACAATTACTCCTGGTGGACCTTGAGAGTCATATCCTTTCCATCCGCCTAACCGTGCTACTATCCATGTGGCCCATCTAGTACTTTTAGGATCGTTGTTGTTCTTAAGTTTCTGGGTATTCCCCTGTAACTTTTTATTCAATTTATTGAGTACTTCAATTTGTTCATGATCAAATACTTCTTCTATTGGCTGACCTCCTTCGGGTTGTGAATAGGCTATGTTCATCTGCAGTATTTTCAATAGTGCAGATAATTGCATGACTACTAATTTTCTTAATGCCCATCCGCTTGCTAATTCTGATTGCTCAATCCCAAAACCCTGTTTTTTCAATATTCTGAAAACCTGTTCAATATACCATCTAACGGTATACCAAAAGACAATTTGTAATGCATCTTCAAAATTTTCGACAGCATGGGTGGTAAGTAGCCTCCAACTTATCGGATTGGATACAGTGCCTTTTTCCTTTGCCCATATACAGGTTACCTTAATGGATGTGGGATAATCCTTCTTGCCAAGATTAGCTGGGCGTTTAATTTCACAAGTTGTAAAATGCAATTCTATGGTCGCCTTTCTCTTGTATTGACCTTTTCGTTTATCTGTTGGTACTTCTATCTCATATTCACCTACCACAGGGGCATCCTCAACTTCGGCATACAGGTTGTTCCCGTTTGCTAATGTCCGGGTGGTTCTTGACCGTATAATCAGATGGGTTTTCTCATCTGGAACGAGTGCAAACTGTTCATAAATGTCACCCTCTCGGTCTTCTATGATAGTTACTGTTGCAGCTTTTGCTAATACCTCTTTACTCTTTTGCGCTACTTCTATCCATTTAAACGATTCTTTTTCTTCTATTGCCTGCTGCTTGTAATTCCGCTTTTTTCGGTCTGGCATGTCTTCATCCCGATGAAATACTTTGACCCAGGAAAATCCAAGTGGATTTAAGTTCTCCGAATCCATTACCATTCCTGGATGTATCTTAAAGCAGTGAGCCGTATCCGAGTTGTCAGATCTTCCTAAACCACTATTGGGTTTTAGCCTACCCTTGTGGTCACTCATATTAACTTCACATGTATCTGTAACAACCAATACATGCCTGTCAGTTACAATTTGCTCAACCCTTCCTGATAGCTCTTTGACTAAAGCTTCCTCATCAACCTTTGCATTATTTAAAAACCTCAGGTTGGCTTTATGCTCTGCCGGTGTTCCTGATAATTTCCGAACTGAAGAACACGGATTTTGTGACAGTTGTCTAGCTAACTTATCTGCCCTGATATCTAAGCGACGATCAGGAAGTTTCCCATTATAATCGGGAATAAAATACTTTGGATTTGCTTCATGTGTCATGCTTTAAAAGTAATATATTTGTGGGTACACGGTAGCTGCCGCAGGCAGGGAATTGTAAGACATCATTTCCGGAAAACATGAGGTCATCTTTTTCGTCCGAAACATGAATTTCTCTTTTAAAAATGTTACCGCGCGGACGATTATAATATCCGTTCTCCAGATCGG
>CAIPKZ010000390.1 GCA_903865775.1 uncultured Prolixibacteraceae bacterium
CTTGTAACCGGGCCGGTAATCATTCCGGCCTTTCTTTAAACTTAAAAAAAATCCTACTGTGGAATTTACTGATATTACCAAAGACCTTTTTCAAGGTGAAAATATGGGCGGTATAGGTATGAAAATATTTTTCGGCCTCTATTCTGATGTGGCTACCTGGCCCACAAAACCAACCAACGCAACTACTCTCGAAGCCCTTGGAACTCTTACCGGCGACATTACCATGAAACCCGGCAAGCGCATGTTCGAAATGTACGTTACGGACGACACCGGCGAATTTAAAATAGAAACTGTCGGCGAACTGGATGGAAAAAGTTTCGTTATGCACCTATCCCTTTTCAATCCGGGATTGAAACCCAAACTTCTCGGACTGCTAAACTCCGTTAAAAACGACAACCTTGTTTTCATTGTCCCCGACAACAACAGCCAAAAATTCCTAATGGGCGACGCAGTCCGCGCATCCATCTTCGCTGGATCGCCCGATGGTGCCGGTACAGGAAAAGAAACCGCTGGCCGCCGTGGAATCTCAATGGAATTCGTGTACAAAACATCCAACGTTTATGTGTACCAAGGTTCCGTTCCTTTGTCTATTGCTTCCGGCACACCGCTTTCTGTTTTTGCTTCCGCTACCCCTACAACTGTTGCGGGCAACGATGGTACAGCTACAGCTTCACCTTCCGGAGGCACTCAGCCTTGGACTTATTCATGGGACACCACACCGGTTCAAACCACACAGGTCATTACCGGCCTAACTCCTGGCACTTATACGGTTACGGTCACTGATGCAGTCGGTGCAACCGCTTCAGCCACAACAACCGTCATCTAATAACCAATAACTGATTACCAATAACCAGCCTTACCGGCTATGACTATCCACCCACACTTCACCCTCGTTGGCATCGAACCTGGAATGGTAATAACATTCCAGTTCGGTGCTGTCGATTTTAGGGAAACTATACCCCTTGAAATTTTGGAAAAATTGTACAACGATGGCTTCCCTTACCTGAAACTCACCAAACAAGGCCAAAAAGCCATGCTGCCAACAATAATCCCAATTTCGCCAGCTCCTGTTGTTCGAAAAAACAAAGAGGCAGTATCCCCTAAGCCAACTAGGGTTGGTGAGCCTGTCGAACCAAACCCAAACAAAAAAAACCATGCAAGAAAAAGTAAATAAATGGATGGCTAATGGTTGCAACTTTTCTGAAGGCGTAGCCCTGCTGGCTTCAACTGGGAAACACAAGCAGCTTGTAAAAAGCATTTCCGGTCGCCCACAAAGATATTCCCAAAAATTGCGCTATGAGCTTTTGAAATATGCAGCATCCAGCACAGGCGCATCCCTGGCCGAAATAATCAATCTTGCAGCCCCAACCCCTCAACAACTCGACCCCTCAACAGCTCAACCTCTCAACCCCTCAACCAACAAACCAACAAAAAAGAACCAATTACCCCCAGAAGTCGAGCATGTAATCAAACTACACGCTGACGCTTATAAAACCCGTGCCATCCTTCACGATGCAATGGCACAATTGCCTTCCGAAAACACAGATAAATTGATCATAAAAAGAAAAGAGTTGTCAGATCAGATTGCTGAATGTTCTGTCATAATTGATGCCATGTATAAGGCAAAAGAGGACTATTATACGAACGGAACCATTCCAGACATAAAAGCTCTTACGGCATTGAAACCTGAAGAAAACAAAGCTGCCGAACTACCATCTGATGTAGATTCTTTAAAGGATTTGAAAAAAAATCTTCAGACCAATATCTGTAAAAACCAGTTTTTATTGGACTATCAGCAGAACACAAAGGGCAAAAATCCGAACCCCTTGCCAAAAGGCCCAAAGCGCACAAAAATTGAACTCAAAATCAAATCCTTCACCGAAACCCTTGAACTCATCGAAATAAAGCTCAAAGAATTAGCCTAATAACAATTCATCCAACCAAAAGGGTTTAGGTCGCCATCCGCTTCCCAAACCCTTTTTCACTTTCACCCCTCATCTCTTAAACCACGGTTGCTGAGCTTGTCGAAGCACCAATCACCATCGAATGACAACCAATGACCATCTATTCAACCATCAATTACCACCTAACCACCACCAATGACAATCGAATAACAACTGAATAACCACCGAATGACTACATTACCGCATTACCGCATTATCACATTAACCCATCCCCCCATGCTAATCAAATCCTCATCCATCTTTATCCCAAAAACCGCCCAAGAAGAAAATTCTATCGAGTCTTCCAGCGATGCCGAAAGCTCATATCAGGACTACATCCATTATACCAAATTCAGCCTTATATCCCGCAAAGACTTATTTATTATCGCCTTTTACAAAACCGAAAACCTCGAAAAATTCAAAGCCAATATTTCAAATGCCGATATCCTGGCCCCAATATTTGCCAACCTAATAAAATACTATTACCCAAACCTGGATAATTATTTGCTGATAACCACCCCAAAACGATCCCATTCAGAAAGGCTTGGCTATCACTTTGCCTCTGAAATCTGCATCCGTACAAGCAAACTAATCAACATTGAATTCTTCCCCGACTTTATGGTTGCCAAAAGCAAACAAAAATTCAAACCTGAATTCACCCAGATCAAACCATTGCCCAACAACAAACAACTGATCCTTTTCGACGACATCGGCACCACCTACCAAACCATTTACGAAACCCTCAAAACCCTCTGTGAAAACCCCGAAAACAATCTTGAAAACGTCTCAATCCCCATCTTCGTCGGCATCAACAACAACTGATAGCCAAAAATAACCGTCAAAAATAAAATCTTTACCACCAATCCACCCCCTCTCTTTCCTTCACAGAGAGGGGGAAGGGGGTGAGTTTTAAGTTCCAAAATCCTCATGCTGCACCCTACTAAAACGTTCCCTAAACCATCGTCAACGGCTCAAACAAATATTCCAGCAGTAAACAAATCTTCCCCAAAAAAGCCCGGTAAACTCCAACCCGTCTCCTTTACCGAAGATTCCGCACAACCTGCCGAATTTATTTCCGACATGGACAAATCCCTCACTGCCGCCCTTGGTTTGCTCAATCATAAAGTAAATACACATTATTATAGCTTTGGCAATTTTAACCTGGTAAGACTGATAATGTATATTATCAAACAAACAGGTCCGGTAAACCTTTCCATGACCTCCTATTCCTTCTCCAGCAAAAGCATACA
>CAIPKZ010000391.1 GCA_903865775.1 uncultured Prolixibacteraceae bacterium
AAGCTGCCATCGCAGCCGGATTGACCATTCTTGCTGGTAAACTGGAGATTCCGGTTTCTGAAATTCAGGAAGTATATATTGCCGGTGGTTTTGGAAATTACATCAACATCGGGAATTTAGTCGAAACCGGAATGATTGAACTTCCGGAGGAAAAAATTCACAAAATGGGAAATACGGCCCTGATTGGGGCAAAGATGTTTTTGTTTTCGGGAGCAGAACTTACCGACGAAATTTTACTCAAAACCCGACATGTCAACCTGGAAGGCGATCCTAATTTTCAGGATATTTATGTCGATAAGATGCTTTTTCTTTGAAAATCTACAATTTGAAAATTTACTATTTACTATTTAGCCTGATCATTTCAGCACAGAATAGTAAATAGTAAATTGTCTAATTGTCAATTTCTAATCGACTTGTTCGAGCATGGCATCGCGTTCTTTCAGGAACACAGAAAGTCGTTCGATGTTGCTGCGTGTGATGGCAACCCTTCCGGAGCGGATAAACTGAGTGACTCCAAAAACATTTAATTCATCGAATAATCGCTGGGTTTCGTCTGAATGACCGGTCTTTTCGATCACCACATATTCGCGGGTGAGTTCAAGGATTCGGGCACCGGAATTGCGGACAATTTTCTCCACTTTATCCGATTCAAACAAAAACTCGGTTGAAACTTTATACAGGGCAATTTCCTGAAAAATCATTTCATCATTGGTATTGGCAAAAACCTTCAAAACATCCACGATTTTTTCCAGCTGTCCGACAACTTTCTCCACCCGGTCAGGCGTTTCACGAATCACAATGGTGAATTTAAAAACTCCGGTAATGGCCGATTCAGAAACGGTTAAACTGTCGATATTGATTTTTCGACGGGTAAAAACGATGGTGATTCTGCTCAATAATCCAATATGGTCTTCCGAAAAAACGGTTATGATATATTCTTGTTTCATGTCTGTTATTTTTAAGGTTCAAGTATGATGTCGGAAACGGAAGCGCCTGCAGGTACCATCGGGAAAACATTGTCTTCCTTTTCAACCACAACTTCAAGCACATAAGGTCCATTGTGGTCCAGCATTTCCTGAACTGCAGTTTCCAGTTGATCGCGTGATGTTACTTTTTGGGAAGCCAAACCGTAAGCTTTTGCAATTCCGACGAAATCAGGGTTTTTCATTTCGGTAAACGAATACCGTTTTTCGAAAAACAGTTGCTGCCATTGGCGAACCATTCCGAGGAAATTGTTATTCAGAACGATAATTTTTATATCCAGATTGTATTGCGCAATCGTTCCCAATTCCTGAATAGTCATCTGGAATCCACCATCACCGGCCATTGCGAATACAACACGGTCGGGCATGCCAATTTTGGCGCCCATTGCCGCTGGTAAGGCATAACCCATGGTTCCCAAACCTCCGGAAGTCACATTGCTGCGTGGTTGTGAAAATTTAAAATAACGCGAGGCGATCATTTGCTGCTGACCAACATCGGTGACCAAAATAGCGTCATGGTTTGTCTTTTCAGAGGCAATCCGAACTACTTCGCCCATAGTTAATCCCGATTGTGTCGGATAAATGTCTTTTTCAATCACCTTATCGTACTCAATCTTGTCGCATGCACGGAATTCCTTAATCCACTCTTCGTGTGAATTGGTATTCACGTTGTCAATCAACATCCGCAGCGATTTTTTTGCATTGCCTAAAACAGGTGCATCTGCTTTGATGATTTTATTGATTTCTGCAGGATCAATTTCAAGATGAACAATTTTAGCCTGACGGGCATAGGCTGCAACTTTCCCGGTCACCCGGTCATCGAAGCGCATTCCAACTGAAATGATCACATCAGCTTCATTGGTTTTGATATTCGGGCCATAATTTCCATGCATTCCCAACATACCGACATTCAACGGATGGTCGGTTGGAAGTGCAGAAAGTCCCAGCAAGGTCCATGCTGCCGGAATTCCCGTTTTCTCAATCAGTTCTTTCAATTCGGCTTCAGCATGAGCAATCATAACACCATGTCCAAACAAAATCAATGGTTTCTTTGCTGCATTTATGATATCGGCAGCTGCTTTTACCTGAAACGGATCAACCGGATGTTCGGGTAAATAACTCCTGAGTTTAGTGCATTTTTTATATTCAAAATCGAACATTCCAAACTGGGCATCTTTGGCGATATCGATCAATACCGGTCCCGGACGTCCGGTGTTGGCAATATGAAAAGCCTTTGCAATGGCTTCCGGAATTTCATCGGCAGAAGTTACCTGATAGTTCCATTTGGTCACAGGCATGGTAATGCCTACCACATCTGATTCCTGAAAAGCATCGGTTCCGAGCAGCGGGGAAGAAACCTGGCCAGTGATACAAACTACCGGAATGGAATCGATCATGGCATCGGCCAGACCAGTCACCAGGTTTGTTGCACCGGGTCCTGAAGTTGCAAAACAGACACCAGCTTTTCCGGTAACTTTGGCATACCCTTCAGCAGCATGGATTGCACCCTGTTCGTGACGGGTTAAATAATGCGTTACTTTTTGATCGTAATCATAGAGTGCGTCATAAATGGGCATGATCGCTCCTCCCGGATACCCGAAAATGGTATCAACACCTTCTTCAAGAAGGGATAATATGACGGCTTCTGAGCCGCTTATACGCTGTGTTGCCATTGTATTTTGAGTTTAATTTTATTACAACAATATTCTTAGAATTGACTGTTTGACAATTTACTATTTACAAATTTGCCTTGAATTGAGAGACTCAAATGGTAAATAGTAAATATTTAAATCGTAAATTATTCAATCAACCTGATTGCCCCGCGATCAGCTGACGAAACCATGCTTGCGTAGGCTTTCAGTGCTTTGCTTACCTGACGGTCGCGTGGGTTTGGCATAAAGGCATTTTTTCCTTTTTCCAATTCCTTATTCCTTCTTGCTGCCATTTCTTCGTCGCTGATCAGCAGGTTAATGCTGCGGTTCAAAATGTCAATTTCGATGATGTCGCCGTCCTGAACCAATCCAATTTCTCCACCTGCAGCAGCTTCCGGAGAAACATGCCCGATTGACAAACCGGAAGTTCCACCTGAAAAACGGCCATCGGTGATTAATGCACAGGCTTTACCGAGTCCCATCGATTTGATGTATGATGTCGGGTACAACATCTCCTGCATCCCCGGACCGCCTTTGGGTCCTTCGTAGATGATGACAACCACGTCACCGGCCTGCACTTTATCGCCAAGAATTCCATTGCAGGCATCATCCTGCGATTGGAATACCCTGGCAGTTCCTTTAAAATGGTAAACCGATGGATCGACGCCGGCTGTTTTTACAATAGAACCATCACGGGCAATATTGCCATAAAGAACAGCTAAACCTCCATCTTTGTTGTAGGCATTTTCGTAATTCCGGATACAACCATTGGCGCGGTCGGTATCCAATTCCTTATAATAGTTTTCCTGCGAACCCATCACCAGGTTGCGACCTCCACCCGGAGCCGATTTATATCTCCTGATTGCATCTTCAGTAACAGTCGGCGCCACTACATCGTATTCTGCGATTGCTTCAGCCAGGGTTCTTCCATCAGCACGCGGAACCGAGGTGTCGAGCATTCCGGCACGTGCAAGCTCAGCTAAAATTCCGAGGATTCCACCGGCACGGTTCACATCTTCCATATGGTAACTTCCACTTGGAGCAACTTTGCAAAGGTTTGGCGTAACGCGTGATAATTCGTCAATGTCTTTCATGGTAAAATCAACTTCACCTTCAGAAGCAATTGCAAGAATATGAAGAACAGTATTGGTTGAACCGCCCATCGCAACATCCAGTTTCATTGCATTTTGGAAAGCAGCTTTGGTCGCAATATTTCGGGGCAAAACCGTTTCATTACCGTCTTTGTAATATTCGTAGGTCATATCAACGATGCGGTTGGCGGCTTCGTCAAACAGTCGTTTACGATTGGCGTGGGTAGCCAGAATAGAACCATTACCGGGAAGTGCCAGACCCAATGCTTCTGCCAGACAGTTCATCGAATTGGCGGTAAACATTCCGGAGCACGAACCACAGGTAGGGCAGGCATCGCGCTCAATTTTTGAAATTTGCTCGTCGGAAACCGAGTTGTCAGCGGCCATCACCATCGCATCCACCAAATCGTACATTTTACCATCTATTTTTCCGGCTTCCATCGGTCCGCCGGAAACGAAAATAACAGGAATATTCAGACGCATGGCAGCCATCATCATTCCGGGGGTAATTTTATCGCAGTTCGAAATACAAACCATTGCATCGGCACGGTGCGCGTTACACATGTATTCAACGCTGTCGGCGATAACATCGCGCGATGGCAGTGAATACAACATACCGTCATGTCCCATGGCAATTCCATCGTCAACGGCAATGGTGTTGAATTCTGCAGCAAAACAGCCTTTTTGTTCGATAATACCTTTAATGTACTGACCTACATTGTGAAGATGTGCATGTCCGGGAACAAATTGTGTAAACGAATTCACAATGGCAATTACCGGTCTCCCAAAATGTTCTTCCTTCATTCCGTTGGCACGCCACAGGCTCCGTGCGCCTGCCATTCGCCGGCCTTCGGTTGTTGTTGCTGATCTTAATCGTTTTTGCATTTCTTTTAGATTGAATTTATTTTTCATAAAAAAAGCCTTTCTCTGCTGAATGAGAAAGGCTTTCAAGTTTTTAGCTTACATTATACCATTCTCACTCAGCTTGAAGGAGGACCACCACGCTGACAATGACTAAAGATATAATGCTGATATTTTTCATTGATGTTTGCTTATTACACCGGCAAATGTAAAAATTAAATTGATTACCAAAAATTAATTTGAAAGTAAATTGCCAGTATTCCGGAAAAATTAATAGTTAAGCTTTGAAATTTGTTCAAATCTGTGCTCCGATGGATGTTTTTAGAAACAATTGCTTTCTTTCTGTTTTATATGATCTCCAGAAATAAGTCAGATATGCTGAGCTTAATTGTAACCGTATAAATTCTTTTATAATGATTCAACTGTTTGTATTTCAACAGGTAAAGTGAAATTAAATGTTGAACCTTTTTCCGATTGAGATTCTAACCAGATTCGACCACCCATCAATTCCACCAGATTTTTGGTAATTGCCAATCCAAGTCCATTGCCTCCATAGTTTCTTGCTTTGGAAATTTCTACCTGCCTGAAACGTTCAAAAATTTTATCATGAAATTCTGTCGCAATACCAATACCAGTATCTTTCACAAAAAACTGAACCATATGATCCAGGAGTTGATAGCCAATCTGAACAGATCCATGCGGTGTGAATTTAATTGCATTGTTCATCAAATTGTTGAAAATCTGGTTGAGCCGGTCGGGATCTGCAGAAATTACAACATCTTCGTCCATCTCGGGAAGACTTAATTCTAATTTTCGTTCGAGACCATCAAACAGGATGTCAAATTGTTTGTGAATAGCTGACATAAATTTCCGGGCATGAACCGGCTTTTTATAAATTTTCACTTCGCCTGATTCCAGTTTGGAGATATCCATGATATCACTTATAATCGACAACAGATGATTTCCATTGTCGATAATGTGCTGAATAAACTCGGTTTTCTGTTCTTCATCGAAAAAAACATCAGCCAGTAATTCTGAAAAACCTATAATACTGTTGAGTGGGGTTCTGATCTCATGAGACATATTAGCCAGAAATGCTGATTTTAACCGGTCACTTTCCTCCGCCTTTTCTTTAGCAGCGATCAGATCACTCTCCATTTGCTTTCGCTGGCTTATGTCTTCTTTTATGGCTAAATAATTGGTAGTAATGCCATTGTCATTTTTGACCGATGCCATTGTCACCCATTCCCAGAATAATTCGCCATTCTTTTTCCGGTTAATTAATTCGCCTTTCCAGATCTCGCCTGCCAGTAAAGTACTCCAAAGTTGTTTGTAAACATCAACAGCCATCAACCCGGATTTCAGGATACGAGGATTATTTCCGATTGCTTCCTTTGATGTATAACCTGTTACCTCAGTAAATTTAGGATTTACATATTCAATTACACCTTTAATGTCGGTAATGACTATGGCTGAAGGACTTTGTTCTACACTTTTGGTAAGTATTTTTATTTGGCTTTCGGCTTTTTTCAGTTCCGTTATGTCGCGCCCGATTCCAACTAATCCTGAAGGCTTCCCTTGCTGATCATAAAGAGGAATTTTCGAAGTTATAACCCAACGGTTAATTCCATTTTTATCCGGAAAGACTTCCTCCATGTTGATTAATGCCTGACCAGTTTGAATAACCTTCAGATCCTCGTCATATCCCAGTTTACCAATCGAAGGCTCAAAGAGTTCCAAATCGGTTTTTCCAAGGACATCGGCTTCATTTTCAAAGCCAATAAAATTCACATCACGTTTATTGGCGACAATTTTTCTGCCTTCCTTATCCTTCACATACACCGTTGCCGGCAGATTATCGATCAGTGTCCGAAGTAATTTACGTTCAGAATGAACTTCTTCCTCAACTAATTTACGTTCCGTAATATCCTGAATCAGACCGAAAATGACATTCCTTTCTTTGTCGAAAGTGGCAATGTTGTGTAAATCTTTAATGATACCCAGGTCAGCAGACTTAATTTTGAACTCAATGTTATATGGTTTATCCTTTTCAATCAAATCTTTCATTGCGGCATTAAGCAATGGCCTGTATTCAGTGAGTGAAAAGTTTTTTATCAAATTATATTCAAATTGGTTTTTATCCAGTCCATAAATTTTCTGAGCTCCTTCTGAGCCTACTATCATATTGGTGTTAAGGTGGTACTCCCAATTGCCCGATTTGGATTCAAGTTCAGCTCGTCTTAAGCGATCTTCGCTTTTTTTGAGGTCTTCTTCGATGTGTTTTTGCTCCTCAATTTCTTCAGCGAGTTTATTTTTCTGGTAATTAAGTTCGAGCATCGTGTTTTGAAGCTTCACATGAGCATTTACTCTGGCCAAAACTTGCTCTCTGCGAAAAGGTCTGGTAATGTAATCGACTCCACCTGCCTGAAACCCCTGAAGTATTGACGGTTCATCTTCCAGAGCACTGATGAAAATAACCGGAATATTGCAGGTGGACTGTTCGGATTTAAGACGGTGACATACTTCAAAGCCATCCATTCCCGGCATTAAGATATCAAGAAGTATGATAACAGGTAATCTTGTTTTAACAAATTGTAATGCCAATTCGCCGCTGTTTGCAGTGCAAATTTTATAACCTACACTACTTAGTATGCTGGTTAATAATCTAATGTTAAGAGGAGAATCGTCCACAATCAAAACCTCATTGTTTTGTCGCAGAACAGTTTTTGTAGTATTCATTATTAATACCTATGTATATCTTTCTCAATAGTTTATTGATGAATGAGAAATCAGAAATTCAAAAAACCACCAATAAAATGGGTCGTTTCCATGTTCAGGTTTTTCGTTTCAACGCCTTAAAAGTAAGAAAATCATACTATTTAAAAGAATTTCAGGTGAAATACTTTGGCAGCAAATCGGTTAAATACCATTGGAAGATGAAATACAGACAGGTAAATTTAAGCGCATAAAAAAAACCATCTGCACAAGGCAAATGGTTTTTTTATGATTCGTCGGTCTGCTGGGATTCGAACCCAGGGCCCGCTGATTAAGAGTCAGCTGCTCTACCAACTGAGCTACAGACCGAATCGGCGACAAAAGTAACAGATTGTTTGTCATTTTCAAATATTAGTTCGGAGTATTTGAAGTTCGGAGTATTTAATGTTCCCGGTTTGCAGTTGAGACAGGGTAGTCACTGAATTTTTCACTCTGAATCATAGGCACTTTAGGCATTCCGGACACTTTTGCAGACTTTTGATTATCTTTGTTTTCAAACAAAAAGCACATGGAAATTCTGAACCATATTCCGGAGGGATTCATCAAATTTTTTCTGGTACTGATTTTCTCCTTGCTAATCGGGCTGGAGCAAAGACGGCACCACATCAACGAGAACGAAGACCTCCTGTTTGGTACTGACCGTACATTTACCTTTATCGGTTTGCTGGCTTATGTATTGTTCATTGCAGATCCGGTCCATTACATTCCATTTTTGGTGGGATTTGCCTTGACGGGCATTCTGCTCGGTATTCAATACCATCAGAAAATCGCACAAAACGGAAAGTTCGGATTGACCACAACGATTCTGGCACTTCTGACCTATTGCATTCCCATCATGGTTTTCACACAACCGGTTTGGCTGGTATTGTCGTTTATAGTTGCTATTCTGATGATTACCGAAATGAAAAGTGACTTTATTTCCCTGTCGAAAAAAGCGTCTGAGGAGGAATTTATAACTCTGGCCAAGTTTATCACTTTTGCCGGCATCATACTGCCGTTGCTTCCTGTAGAAAATATTTCAGCACAAATACCTGTTTCGCCTTTTCATTTATGGCTTGCCATTGTGGTGGTTTCGGGTATTTCCTATGCAAGCTATCTGCTTAAAAAATTCGTTTTTCCCCATTCAGGAATTTTCCTGACAGGTATTTTAGGTGGTTTATACAGCAGCACTACTACCACAGTGATTTTAGCCCGAAAGGAAAAGAAGGGGCCGGAAGGTTCGCAGACTGTTGCGGCAATTATGATTGCCAATGGGATGATGTATTTGCGGATTCTTTTTCTGGCGTTTATTTTTTATCCGCAAGTGGGTATTCAATTAGCAATTCCTTTTATTTTTATGTTTCTGGTCACCTTAATCCTTTCAAAGTTTGCTTCCGGAAATAGCAAAAAAACAGATACTGAAGATAGTCCTGAACTTAGTATTGCCTCCAATAAAAATCCTCTGGAATTCAGGACTGCGGCCATCTTCGGAGTTTTATTTGTCGTGTTTGCCCTGGTAACCGATTTCGTCATGAAAAGTTACGGAAGCGCCGGAATAGCAGGACTTGCCTATGTTGTGGGTGTAACGGATATCGATCCGTTTTTATTAAACCTACTTCAGCAAAAAACCGGAATTGCTCAGATAACTATTGTTCTGGCCATCATCAATGCAACCAACAGCAACAATCTGTTAAAAATGATCTATGCGGTTTCGTTGAGCAGTCACAATATCCGGAAACATTTATTCGTTAATTTTGCGGTACTTATTGCCGCAGGATTGATTATTTCAATACTCTTTTACTTACTTTAACCTTCGAATTTTACAGGAAACGATGTTCATTTAAAAGATTAGCATGAAAACAAGATTATATCTAAAGTTCATCTCAATTGTTGTTTTTTCAATACTTGTTTCGTCCGGTTGTAAAAAAGACCCGGATCCGGTTCCGGTTGTCATTCCAGCAGCCGACCAAGTAAATTCGTTTATTTGGAATAGTCTTCATGACTATTATTTATGGAATGGCATAGTTCCTGGACTTTCTGATGATAAGTATCTGGTTAAGGATAGTTTAAACCGCATGCTGAATAAGTACACCGACCCGCAGGTGTTGTTTACCAGTTTGTTGTACAAATACAACGAAATTGACAAATGGTCATTTCTGGTTGACAACTCAAAGACCATTGCCGATTGGATCAGTGGAACTTCTAAAACCATGGGATATGATTTTATGCTTGGAAGAATTGGAACCAGTGGCGACATCTTTGGTTTTGTCCGGTATATAGTAAAAGGCTCGCCGGCAGAGTTAGCCGGAATGAAACGTGGTGATATTTTCCTGAAGGTCGATGGTCAGCAACTTACGATTTCAAACTACCAGACGCTTCTTATTAATTCGGAAAATTACACTTTGGGTTTTGCAACGATCGCTAATAATACCATTTCAGCGAATAGCAGAACTGTTACGATGAGTGCCATAGACTTGCAGGAAAATCCAATCAACAAGGATACTGTTTTCGTTTACAATAACCAGTTAATCGGTTACCTGGTTTATAACGGATTTAATGCTGCCTTTGACCTTCAGTTAAATAATGTCTTCAAGAAATTTAAGGATGCAAATGTACAACAGATGGTAGTCGATTTGCGGTACAACGGCGGTGGATCTGTTCAAAGCAGTGTTTATCTGGCCAGTATGTTATATGGAACCGATGGAACAAAAGTATTTGCCACATCGAAATACAATCTTGGTGTGCAAAATTATTTGGTCGGACAGAATGGGGTAGAGGCTCTCAGCGATTACTTTACAGCCACCATTGATGCTACCTCCTCTACTCCTTCAGCATCTATTAACTCACTTCATCTTCAGAAAATTTACTTCATTGTTTCTGATAATACGGCTTCTGCCAGTGAATTGCTCATCAACGGGCTTAAACCATACATGAATGTAAAAGTGGTTGGAATTAATACGGTAGGAAAGTATGTTGGCTCGGTCACATTAAAGGATGTTGATGATAATGGGGTTGAAAAGTCCTCGTGGGCAATGCAACCTATCGTAGTAAAATATGCCAATTCAGCCGGAGTTTCTGATTTTGTAAATGGTATGATCCCTGATATTATTGCCGAAGAGGATATTGCAAACCTATTACCATTCGGCGACCCGCAAGAGAAACTGCTCAGTTATGTTTTATCTGATATAAGTGGAATTCCGGTCACCAGCATGACTTTGAAATCGGCTCAGATTGGGCTGAAAAAGGTCGTTGACAGTCATGACTTCAAGCCATTTGCAACTGATATGTACATTAAACCAATTAAAAATATTCATCCATAATTGAAAACAAAACATATAAATCTTGAATAACAGGGAATTAGGCTAATATGAAAAATCTCTAAACGCTCAAAATAGTAGTGTTCAAACTAACCCAAACCTCGCCTTCCTGATGAATTTTAGATTTATCTGTTTGTTCTTTTCCCTGTCTTTTCTGACTAATTCAGTTTTTTCTCAGGTGTCGGGAATTTCCTCTTCCAATCTGCCACTTGTGGTCATTAGCACCAATGGCGTAAATATTCCGGATGCATTCAAGATTTCGGGTACGATGAAAATTATTTCCAACGGACCCGGGAAACTGAATAAACCTGCTGATCCGGGAAATATCTATTCCGGTAACATCGGAATTGAAATACATGGCGCCTATTCGGCTTCGTTACCCCAAAAACCATATGGTTTTGAAACCAGGGATGCAAGCGGAAACAACAAGGATGTCTCGCTTTTTGGAATGCCCGAAGAAAACGACTGGATTTTACTGGCCAACTACAACGACAAGACTTTCATGCGCAATATGATGGCTTTTGACTTGTTTCGAAAAATGGGTCATTATGCGCCAAGGACAAGGATCGTAGAAGTCATTGTGAATAATGTTTATCAGGGAGTTTATCTTTTAACTGAGAAGATAAAACGTGATAAAGGACGTGTTAACATTACCAAACTCATCGCTACTGATGTTACGGGAGATGCGGTTACCGGAGGATATATTTTCAAGATTGATTATTACGATTCATCCAACAGCTGGCAAAGTCAATACCGGCCTACCGGTTATCCATCCAAAGCTGTAAACTATGTGTATTACGACCCGGCTCCGGATGAGCTTAATCTGACCCAGAAAAATTATCTTCAAATGGCAGTTAATTCATTCGAAGCGAAGTTGAACAGCAGTAGTTTTGCGGATAAAACCACTGGTTATCAGGCCTGGATCGACATCAATTCGTTCATTGATTATTTCATTGTCAATGAGGTATCAAGAAATGTTGACGGATTCAAAAAAAGCTGCTATTTTTTTAAGGATAGAAACAGCACGGGCGGAAAAATCAATGCCGGACCTGTTTGGGATTTCGACTGGGCCTGGAAGAATATCTGGGATTGCAGTATGTTTCAGGCAACCGATGGTTCAGGCTGGAGCTATAAGATAAACGATTGCGGAGATATTTATCCCAACTCGAACGGGTGGATGGTTCGGCTGCTGCAGGATCCTGATTTTGCGAACACGCTCCATAAAAGGTATTTCGAACTTCGAAATTCGTATCTGAGCTTCAACTATCTGCAAAGCTATACTGATTCAGTCCAAAATCTGGTCAATGAAGCCCAGCTGAGGCACTATGCCAAATGGAATATTTTAAGTTTATCTGTCGGAGCTCCTGAAGTCGAAAGTCAGGCAACAAACTATGCCGGGCAGGTGTTAAAATTCGGCAACTGGATTAAGACACGGCTTACCTGGCTCGATGGCAACATGCCTGGAAAATCGTCGCCAACTTCGGTCAATCCTGATCAATCCGGATTTAGTTACCGGATCTTTCCCAATCCGGCAAACGAAGTTGTTTATTTGGAGGCATCTTCGGAAATCCATGAAATTGATCTGTTTTCAAATAATGGAGTGAAAGTGTTTCATCAATCCGGCATGTTAAGCTTTGAAGCACAGATTGATATTTCGCATTTAATTCCGGGTATATATTTTGTTCATCTCAAATTAAATGGAAATCAATCGGTTAATTCGAAGCTGATTGTTCGGTAGTTAGCCAAAGATGTTTTTGAAAGTTGGGGAAGTGTTTGTCCGTAAATATTCCTATATTTCGAAACTTCAGCTAAGCCTAAAAATAAACAGATAATCTAAACTATACTATTCATAAACCAATGAAAACCAAATTTATATACCTTATCGGCATTCTCTGCTTTTTTACAAATTCTGCTATCGCGCAGGTTTCCGGAATTACTTCCTCCAATTTACCTTTAGTCGTAATTAACACCAATGGTTTAGCTATTCAGGATGCCGGCAAAATTGCCGCGAAAATGAAACTGATTAATAATGGCACCGGGAATGTAAATAAACCAACCGATCCGGGGAATAACTTTGATGGAAACATCGGAATCGAATATCGCGGAGGCAATTCAAAAACAACAGAACAAAATCCGTACAATATTGAAACCCGCGATGCCAGCGGTGGCAACCTCAATGTTTCGCTATTGGGAATGCCCGCAGAGAACGACTGGATTTTATTGTCCAGTTACGACGATAAAACTTTTATGCGAAATACTCTGGCTTTCCAGCTTTTCAGAAAAGGCAGCCACTATGCGCCACGCACCCAGATGGTCGAAGTGATTGTCAATAATGAGTACCAGGGCATTTATCTGCTTGCAGAAAAAATTAAACAGGATAAAGGCCGGGTCGATATTTCAAAGCTGACAAGTTCGGATGTTTCAGGAGATAACCTGACAGGTGGCTACATTTTTAAGATCGACTCCTGGGACACAACCAACAGTTGGCAAAGTAATAGTGCTCCTTTTAATTATCCCGATAAAGTTGTTCATTATGTGTATGATGATCCTGATGTTTCCAACCTGGTAACTGCACAGAAAGATTACCTGAAAACAACGATAAACTCCTTTGAAAGTGTTTTGCACAGTGCGGGCTTTGCTAATACAACTACTGGTTATCCGGCCTGGTTGAAGCTGAATTCGTTCATGGATTACTTTATTGTCAGCGAAGTTTCCAGAAATGTAAACGCGTACAAAAAAAACTGTTACTATTTCAAGAATAAAAACAGCAACGACAGCAAGATCCATTCCGGACCGGTTTGGGATTTTGATTCCGCATGGAAAAACATTGTAGGTTGCGATCAATACATGGCAACCGATGGCTCGGGTTGGAGCTATAAAATTAATGATTGCACCACGAATAAAACCAATTCGAACGACTGGATCGTCCGTTTGCTGCAGGATCCTGCATTTGCAAAGGCGGTAAACACCCGGTATTTCGAAATGAGAAAAACTTTCCTGAGTACGCAATACCTGAATACGTTCATCGATTCAATCAAGAATAAGGCAATGGAAGCACAAGTCCGCCACTATACCAAATGGCCGATACTCAGTTCGTCGGTAGGAACTGCGGAAGTTGATTTGCAGCCTGCGACTTATGAAGGGCAAGTCACGAAATTCAAAGCGTGGATTCAAACCCGCCTGACATGGCTCGACGGACACATGGTTGGCGGTCCAAATTCCGTCAGTGATTTAGTGACAGATTTCAGCTACCGTATTTTTCCAAATCCGACGCATGATTTGCTTTATCTTGAATCGTCATCCGAGATTCAAAGTATGGAAATATACAGCAGCCAGGGAACCTGCGTCATGAAAAAGGATGGGTTGGCAGAATATTCCACACAGGTAAATGTATCTGCATTTCCCCCGGGAATCTATCTGGTGCAGTTAAAAACCAAAGGGAATCAATTGATTCACTCCAAGCTGGTGGTTGATTAGTGCCATTCTATCTATTCCCGAATATTTATCCGTTACTGACCGACAAAATATTTTGAATATACCTGGTATTC
>CAIPKZ010000392.1 GCA_903865775.1 uncultured Prolixibacteraceae bacterium
ACATGGTCGGTACCGCCACTGAAAGTGTAATCAGGCTGCTTTCTGAATTCAAACAAGATCAACTGATTGATTTACAGGGGAGAAAAATAAAATTTATCAATGTTCCCGGATTGACCAAAGTGGCCAATTTACTGTAATTCAGGAAAAAGACATTAGTCATTAGAAAAGAGGTCGTTTCATCTAATGAAACGACCTCTTTTGGTTTATTGGTATCATTACGCAACTGCATGTAGGGCAAGATTATCCCTATGAACATTGCCCTGTATTTTGCTGTTAGCGGCTGGCAATTGATGTCTTCAAATAATTCCCCGGAGTCATTATTCCCAAAGAACTGTTCTTAAAATCGTTGACGTTTCTCGTGATAATTAAATCAATTTGTCCATTTAATTCTGCTGAATAGTTTTGCAAGGCGTCTTCAAAATCCTTAAAATCCGAGTTCAGAGCTTTTAGGATAACATCTTTGTCAGTGGTAAGTACTTCTGTAATCATTATTAATTGTGTCAGTTTTTCGATAACTTTCTCATGGGGAGCCGTTTGCCTTAGCAGATAGTAGACATTGCTGATTATCACTGATGTGATGAAGCCTTTAATTTCCCTGGATTCACATAGTGACAAAACTTTTGCAGCATCGTTTGAAAACGGCTCTCTGTCAAAGAAGAAGTCTAAAATTACATCCGTGTCTATTAGGACTCGTTTCATTTGCTAAGATATTTTTTCGTGAGTCTTTTGGAAAGTTCTTTTTTATAATCAAGGTTTTTGGGAGACTTAAACGTACTTTTTAATGATTTTACAATCGGGGTCAGCTCGATACTTTCAATAGTATCTTCTTTTGTTATTGCTTTAAGGTAGTTCTCAACAATGTTCGATAAACTACGACCTTTTACATTGGCATATTTCTTTGCCTTTTCAATAATTGCTTGCTCAATCGTCAATGTCAATTTTGTATTCATGGTACCTGTGTTTTGTCAATAAATTCTATACGTGCAAATATACAAATAAAAACACAACACGTGCAAATGAACTCCATTTTGCACGTGTATTATTTCTTCTTAAATAAACGAATATATTAGCAATTGGAATGTATATTCGCTACTTGGGATATGCATCCACTTTGTTCAAAGGGGCTGGTGCTGATTTCTGCACCTCTGAATCCGAAACTATCAACCGGAATTTTCGATATCAATTTGGGACAAATTACAGACCTGTGAGTGCCAATTACAAATTGACATTAGCAATTTCCTGATTTTGTCCCAATCCAGAATTGCTCATTATTTTTTTAGCACTTTGCACAAATATGTGTTTCCCTATATGTGAAGAAGAACCAAAATTATTTTGATTCCAATTCTATTCTTTCGTTAACTGATGTTTTAAAAGTAATTCTGTCGCCGGAAATTATTTCTCCTTGTTTCCCGTTTCTCATAACCATTATGCTTTTCCCGGTCCATGGATTTACAATAGTACAAAGTTTTCCCTTTTCGCTTAAAATACTTACTTTTGAAACTGTTCCATTCGATAAATCTGCGGAAACCAGAAAAGCACCCCAGGTCCGTATATTTTTAAAGCTTGCCTTTTGATTATTTGGAAAATGACTGAAAATGCGGATAACATTGCCCACACTCATGCAAAACATCTCATTGATTGCATTGGTCACCGTGCAACTATTTTCGATGCCGTGAGGGTTGTCAAGCTGGAAACCATTCGGAAAAGTATGTAACGCATATTTATGTAACTCCTTTAACACAACAGAGGAATTAAATCCGACGCGGATCGCAGCTGTAAAGAAGCTGTTACTCGTATTCTGGTCATGCCACCGTTGCATCACATCAATCGTATTACGCGCTACCGCTAATAATTCCGGTTTACTGTCGGGGGTAATTGCGTTACAGGGATATATTTGCTGAATGCCCAGGCCATTTCCGTCAACCCAGCTGAGACCCTCTTCGGTATATCGAAATACATCCCTTCCGTTTCGCTGCTGAACAGGAAATTCACTTAGCTTAGCCAGAATATCTCTCCATTTAGCCTGCCGGTTCTGATCGATATTCAAGCTTGTGCTTAAATCAATCATCAGATCAAGTGAATTCCGGATAAGTCCAAGTGATAAAACAGGATTCTTATCCTTTCCTGAACCTTCGTGAATAGCATCCCCATAAATCACATACCGCCCATTTTCAAATTTAAGGTAATCTTCCCAAAAACTGGCAACAGCTAAGGCGTAGGGATAGATTTTTTTACCATACTCAGGATCATAGATACACCGCCAATGCTGGGCCATATTGATCAAACCATATGCAGCATTTGAACGCTGACCATAAAACAACCCTTCAAATTCGATATCGTTGTTTTTCTGATACCCCCCGACAGCAAAATTTCGTGTGACCTCAATTCCCAAGGGGCCGATCCCTACCGGGTAAAGTATTCCTCTGGTTTTTGTGGCATTTTTGCCATAGAATTCTCCCCTTGACATAAAATCAAGTAAAGGTTGATCATGCGGTTCAACCTGTTCCAACCGATTGGCTGCACAAAGGCCATAAAATGGGGCCTGAAAATTATAATTCAGGTGATAATCGCCATTCCAGGACGGAGTATCATTGCTTGTCCAGCCAAATAATCCAGGAGGAAATTTTGGATCACGACTACAGGCAGCCATCGTATAAAGCCCCTGGTACCACGACTTCATCAAAACAGTATCTTCAATAGTAACAGACGACCTGTTCCAATAATTCTGCCACCATTGATTGTGTTCAATGAATAATGCTGCCTCAGAAGAAGAATTGATCGCAGTTAACCGTTTCTGCACATATCCTAAAGGATCGGCATTTTTGAATCGACTTTCGACAGCTATGGCAATCAGGAGTTTTTTACCCGGTTGAACCGTTATGGTTTCCCCTTTGTAATTATATGTTTTTAATGCCACGGCTACCTCTGTCGGAATATCGACGCTATCGGTAAAGGCTCTGGTGAGCCAGAAAATATCATCTGTATTTCCAGTTTTTAAAAGGGCCTGTCTGTTTTGCGGAGCTGTTAGGTTTATCGAAATCCCTACCTGCTTGTCCGGAGAATCAACTTCAATAAAAATAATGTTTCCGGTGGCCGAGACCCACGATCTGGATTTGACACATTGTTCACCTTTTTTAAGCCGACAGGTGGTAATCCCATTTTTAATAAGTTGCACGGCTGTAAAATCGGCATTGGTAAACCCGTCAATTTTAAGATCAACAAATCCAACTACACGTGGACCTGACAAACCATCGGCCTGAGATTTAAGTCTCCAGAAGTCATTTTTGGAAAGATAAAACCGTAAACGATTATCCTGAAAACCGACACTCATTGTAAGATCCCCATTCCCCATCAACGGGGCATCAACCGAAAAATCGGACGGTGTGCGCTGAGGTGCCTTCGTCCAGTAATTTTTGAAAGGAACCGGAGTTTCCGATATGTTTACTTTGGTCTGAGCAAACAAGCCGCCCCAAAAAACGAAAAAGAATAGGAAAAGACTGATTTTTTTCATTCGTTAGAAATAGGTAATCGAAATTTTTAATGGTCAAATTTTTAGCTTGAATCATCCATTTCAGGAAAAAACCTTAATCAGACTTTTTTGCATCAGGAACCAGTGAGGTTAGAGTAAAAAACTGTTAAGACAACTATTTTGCAACCTGTTTCATTGACTATGAAGCATTAGGCTACTGCACCCCGTTTCTCCGGATTTGCCTTCACTTTGTTCAAATCGGCTGCTCTGTTTTGTTTCACAAACTATCTGGTAATCCAATCTTCAGGATTCTGCTTGACATTTTCCTTCCAAATCTGGAATTTCAGCACGGTTTTATTATCATCCTCGCTATCGGTATTAATGGTGCCAAGACTTTGCTTGAAGGACACCTTGTCGCCCGATTTTACCTGCACTTTAACCAAATTGGAATACACGGTCAGGTATTTACCATGACGGATGATCACCGCATAATTCCCTCCTGAAACCATAAAAACCTTACTCACTTCACCGGCAAAAACCGAGCGGGCAAGGGTTCCCTGTGCCGTTGAAATATCCACACCATTGTTTTTAACCTGGATATTTTTCAGCACCGGATGCTCATGAACTCCAAAATGATCGGTGATCACTCCCCGTTCGACTGGCCATGGAAGCCGGCGTTTATTCTGTTCAAATTGGCCGGAAGCGAGTTTTTCCTCCGGAGTCATCTCGTAGGAAGTCTTGCCGGTTTCCCTGGCTTTTTTCTTGGATTTTTGTACTTCTTCCTCGATGATCTTCTGAATTTCATTACTCAATTGTGCTTCGATCGCTTGCTGTTCGCGCAGTTTCTTTTTGAATTCCTTTTGTTTCTGCTGTAAAGTTGTTAAAAACTGGCCCTGTTGTTTCTTCTCATTGTTTAACTGATTCGCTTCCCGCTTTTTAGATTGAAGCAGGGTTTCCTTTTCAGTTCGCTGCTGCTGCAGACGACCAACTTTAACCTGAATCAGATCGCGTATCCATTGAATGAGTTCGGCTTGACGCTTACGGTATTCGGTGTATTGCCGCAAATACATCAGCCGTTTATAGGCCTGATTGAAACTATTGGAAGAAAGTACAAAAAGCAATTTACTGTAATTGGTTTGGTTCCTTTGAGCAAAGACAATCATATTTGCATATTCTTTCTTCAGTCCTTCCAAATCTGAATTCAGTGAACTGACCAGCCAGGCATTCTGGTCGATAAAATCGGCCAAAACAACAACTTCAGAATTTATTCCGGTGATCAGGTTGGTCCGGAGTTCAATTTGTTTATTCAGGATTTTGTATTTGTTCAGGGTTTGTTTTTCGCTCTTTTTAGCCTCTTCCAGCAATTTGGTAGTGTATTTGATCTGCTCGTTGGTTTTCTCCTTTTTTCTGCGCAATTCTTCCAGCGACTGGCCTTGTGCAAAAGCCGTCAGCAACATGAAAACCGATAGAAGAAAAAATACCTTCATGCTAATTATTTATGCGGGTGTATTTCTCGGGTACTTTAAACCGAATTTCAGTTTCATCGTCCAATGAGAAGCCTGCCAGTTTAATTCTCAATTGCATATCATTGTCAGAACTCAGGAAATGAACAAATATATCTTCCGGATAAATTTGTTTCTCAACCGGAGTATACTCATTGAATTCGATCTTCATACTTCGCGAATTGACAGAATCATCCACCAGGATTTTCCTTAATTTATAGGTTTCCGCATCAACATAAAGCGCCTGGCGAACCGGAGCATCTGTCAGAATTTTTTTCGGTTTACGCTTCAGTTTTCTTGTGGATTGTTTACGATCCGATTGGTTTGATTTCAGTTTTTTTAGAGTTTCAAGAACATACATGCCACTATCAATACTGGTTTCATAGCCTTTGGTATCCTTGTCGTTTGTTTCATCCGGAAGTAAAAATGCATTGTTTGAAATGATGGCATCAACGATTTTAAAATTAACATCGATACCAAGTTCTGAACTCAGGTAACCGTAGTCGTCAATGACATATGTTTTTTCAAGGTAATTGATAAATTTTACGCTGTCGGGAGTTAACCAGAGCCGGCCTACGGGAATATTCAATTTGGTGAGCATGATGGTTATCCGCTTGTTTTTTTCGGCCAAAATACTGGCCTTGAACGAAGTCTTTGTTTTCCCGTTATCGAATTGACAACTAATTTTTTTGATTGCTAAATGCTTGTACTCAAACGCATTGTTTTCAATATTCCGGATCAGTTTCCCGGTGCTCATTGGCCGGACCACCTGGGAAGTGGTAACAACACGGGCCGTCCGACACGAGGACAAACCCAGTAAAACAAGACAAACAATACCAAAAACTGATTTCTTTATTCCCGTCATTCTTCCTGCTATTTGTTATTTATCGAGGTATCGCTGCTGCTTGATTTTTTCACCGATTAATTTGCTTGCGTCACCCGTTTTTTCTGCTTTTTTCCATTGCTCAACTGCAGAATCTTTATCTCCTAACATGTATAAAATGTCGCCGTAATGTTCCACAATCACACCATTTTTATCTCCGCCATTCCTGATCGCTGTTTCCATATAGAATTTCGCCAGACTATAATCTTTCCGCATGAACAAAACCCAGGCATAAGTATCCAGATATGTTGAATTTTCAGGATTTGCACGAACAGCTTTACCGCCTAATTCCTCAGCCTTTTGAAGGTTTTCGTTCCGTAAGGAAAGATAATAGGCATAATTGTTCATCGCCAGCCAGTTTTCAGGATCAAGACTAATCACCGCATCAAACGCTTTGAACGCTTCGGCTACCCGGTCCAACTTGTAATTGGCTTCGGCGCGGTAAAGGTCGAACTGTATTTTCAACGGTTTGTTATCGAGCAGATAAGGTTCGCCTTCCTTCAGAATATCAATCGCTTCGGAATATTTTTCAAGCTGAAGACAGGCGACTGCCCTCATAGCATACAAAACCGGCTGATTCGGAAATAAATCGATGGCCTTTTCTGAATCGGCATAAATACCTTTAAAATCGAGTAAATCGTTGCTAACCATCAGCATACGCTCCCAGATTGCATAGTTTTCCTTGTTGGTTTCGAGCACTTTGCGAAGTTGTTCACGGGCTTCGGCCAACTTGCCTTTGCCAATCAGGTATTCGGCATAAACCGTAAAAACACGATAGTCTTCGGAATTGGTTTGAACCAGAATATTTACCAATTCATTCACCTGATCTTCTGAAAAGAATGGTTTATCCGGTTCGGCAGTAATCATCAGATAATACTGAATTTTGGTTTCTACCTCAACTGTTTTATTTTGAAATCCTTTCCGGATATATTCCCAGGCTTTTTCTTTGTCTTCTTTCGTCCGGTAGTAGGAAGTCAGCGAAAAAAGTACAAATCCGTTGTCCGGATCAATTTCCAGAATTTTATTGTAATACTTCAGTGCATTCACGTCATCCTTTTCCGACAAGTAGTAATCGGCCATTAGTCCGTAATAACGAGGTTCTTTCGGGTTCGAATCAATGAGTTTCTGAAGCTCAGCCATTGCTTCCTTCTTCTTTCCCTGCGACTGATAGATCTGTTGTTTCTCAACCGAAATCTGGTCGCTTATTCCCAATTTCTTTTCGAGTTGATTATATGCATCAATTGCAAGGTCAAAGTTTCCGGCTGATGAAAGCAACGAAGCATTAAAATACAAATATTCCATATTGTCAGGATCTGATTTGTAAAGCTCCTGATAAAGGTCTGCTGCTTTTTTATACTGCTTGCCCTGCTGATAAATCTGAGCCAGCAATAATTTGTACCACTTGTTTTCAGCATTCAGGATAATAGCTTTTTCGAGCAGAAGCGATGAACTGGTCTGATCTCCGCGGCTGCTGTGAATCTTGGCTAATTCGAACATGGCCGAAGACGAATTCGGGTTGATTTCAAGGCACTTTGAAAACAGCGTCACCGCAGCCTGCTGGTTTCCTATCATTTTCTGCTTCAGACCTTCGATAAAGGTGTACTCAAATTCATTTTTATCGTCGTCCGAAATGCTGGCTTCAATCAGGTCGGGATTTGACTGAACAGTATTCACTTGCTTTTTAGCTGTTCCGCACGAAGTCGCCATGATTGAAACAACTGCAATGTATCCTATAAATTTCTTCATCATTTGTTTTACTTTTTTCCGGTATGGCCAAAGCCACCTGCTCCACGTTCTGTTTCTTCCAATACTTCAACCGAGTTCCAGGCAATGTGTTCGTGACTGGCAATAACCATTTGGCAAATACGTTCGCCATGCTGAATAACAAACACCTCGTTCGAAAGGTTAATCAGGATAATACCTATTTCGCCCCGGTAATCGGCATCAATGGTTCCGGGAGTATTCAGCACAGTAATTCCTTTTTTCAATGCCAACCCGCTGCGTGGACGAATCTGAGCTTCGTATCCAACCGGCAATTCAATGAATAATCCGGTAGGAACCAACACCCGTTCGAGTGATTTTAATGTGATTGGTTCACTGATATTGGCCCGCAAATCCATTCCGGCTGAATGAATTGTACTGTACTCCGGAAGCGGATTATTGGATTGATTGACAATTTTAACGATCATTTTATTTGATATCAGGGTTTTATATTCAAAAAATTTTCAAGCCGCTAAGATATGGATTTATAGTAGGAATGAAACACCATTGCAAGTCGCGTTAACATTATTTAGCAGCTTCAACAAGCATGAAATCAGCCATTATTTTATCCGAAATAAACAATCCATTTGAGTTGATTGTCACTGTTCCTGAAGAAATGGCAATATGGCCCGACTTCAGATATTTCTCCCTGATTTTCTGATAATGAACGAAATACTTTTCAGAATATTCTCTCCGGATGTAATCTTCGGATATTCCCCAAATCGTGCGCAAACCGGTAATGATGTAGTCGTTATACCGATCCTGTTCGGTCAGAATTTCGGTTTCACTGTAGGATTCGTTATTTTCCAGGCCATGTAAATATTTCGCAATGGAAGATACATTCCAGCGCCGGCTATCCAGATCGAATGAATGCGCCGAAGGACCAATACCCAGGTATTTTTTGTTTTTCCAGTACGAGGAATTGTGCTGCGAATAAAAGCCAGGTTTACAGAAATTTGAAATTTCATAGTGTTCAAATCCGGCATCTTTCAGAATTCGGATTAATAGTTCAAATTGCTGTACGCTCAATTCATCGGGTAATTCTTTCAGGATTCCGCTTTTAAGCTGATCGTAAAAAACGGTGCCTTCGTGGTAAGTCAGATTATAGGCTGAAATATGCTGAACATCCAGTTCAACAGCAATGCGCACATTGCGCTCCCAATCTTCAAGAGTTTGATTGGGCAGTCCATAAATCAGGTCGATACTGAGGTTTGAAAAGCCAGCCTTTTTGGCCCATTTCACCGATTGAACGGCCTGCATGACACCATGACGGCGGTTCATCAGTTTCAGATCCGATTCGGCGAACGACTGTATTCCCATACTCAGCCGGTTATAACCCATTTGCCTTAAAGAAGTCAGATTTGCCTGATTTAAATCATCGGGGTTTGCCTCCATCGTAATTTCGGCTTCCGGAGATACGAGATAGTTATTCCGGATGGTGTCCAGTATATCTTTCAGTTCATCGAGCAGCAAAGCCGATGGAGTTCCGCCGCCAAGGTAAATGGTGTTAATTTCGTCTGAAGCCAATTCTGCAGCACGGCTTTCCAGTTCTTTCCTCAATCCGGCCAATATTCCGGACTTAAAACTGAAATCGGTTGATTTGAAAAAATCGCAGTAATGGCAACGTTTCCGGCAAAATGGGATGTGAATGTAAATTCCGGCCATAAAATAAATGATGAACGATTAACGATTAGCGAAGTGAAAACCAAATCAGAAATCGTTGAATTTTAAATCGTTAATCTAAAGCGCTATCAGATCTTCGATACCCGACATATCTGCAATAATTGCGGCAACAGAAGTTTCCTGATAAAATTTACACAATTCCTGACGAATCGAACCGAACCGCTTATGAACCGGGCAAGGTTTGTTGTCAATGGCATGAGTTGCACAAGGGTTTAGACCTATCAGGCAATTTTTGAAAAAATCTTCGCCATCCACAATTTTCACAATGTCGTAGAGCGAAATTTCTTCCGTCTTTTTACCCAGTCCAAAACCGCCATTTGGTCCTTTTGTTGAAACTAATATCTTCTGCTTTACCAGGTTCTGAAGTATTTTTCCTAAGAATGGAGTTGGAATCATTAAGTCAGCAGAGATTTTTTTTATCCCGATTCTGGTTCCGTCTTCAGAATATTTTCCAAGATAAATAAGTGCCCGGATGGCATATTTACACGTGTTCGATAGCATAGGTTTTATTTTTTATTAGTCCATTGGTTACTAAAGGATTGATCAGCCAATTTAGGGATTTGTTTTTTCTCTCCCAAGGCGCTGGCACTTAACAAAGCAAAGGTATTTTTTGTTTTTCCGCCGAGTAAATCAAGGCGGTTGCGTTTCGAAAATGCAAATTCAAATCCTTTCATCCCCTGATTCCAAAGAAAACTGCCAGCCCCTGCCCTGACTGCATCGCGCCGGTTGATGAGAAGCATGTGATGAAGCGGAATTTTAACCGGACAAACTTCGGTACATTTTCCGCATACCGAACACGCCGAACTCAGGTGATTGTATTCTTTCAGTCCTTTGAAAAAAGGTGTGATTACCGAGCCAATTGGTCCACTGTAAGTGGCATCATAGGTGTAACCACCAATATTCCGGTAAACCGGACAGGCATTCAGGCAGGCTCCGCAACGGATACATTTCAAAACCGGGTATTGTTCGGCGTTCCCATAAAGCTCCGATCGTTTATTATCCAGAAGTATGACAAACATTTTCTCCGGACCATCCGTTTCTTCCGATCGTTTCGGTCCGGTGATCAGTGTATTGTAAACCGAAATTTGCTGACCGGTTCCGTGAGCTGCAAGTATTGGCCACATCAGTCCGAGATCCTGCATTTTTGGAACAATTTTCTCAATTCCGGCAATGACGATATGTATTTTGGGAAACGAAACCGACATCAATGCATTTCCTTCATTTTCGGTCAGGGCAATTCCGCCCACATCGGCAACCAGAAAATTGGCACCGGTAATTCCAACATCAGCCGTTGTAAATTTTGCCCGAAGTTTTTTCCTGACCCAGGCGGTCAGGTATTCAGGAGAACTTCCCTCAGGAGTATCAAATTTTTCGGTAAAAAGCTCGGCAATATCCTGACGCGATTTGTGCATGCATGGAGTCACAATGTGGTATGGCTTTTCACCAGCCAGTTGCACAATGTATTCCCCCAGATCGGTTTCCAGCGACTCAACCCCAATTTCTTCAAGATGGTCATTCAAATCGATTTCTTCGGTGGTCATCGACTTGCTTTTGACAACCGTCTTTGATTGGTTTTCGATCAGGATTTTCTTGATGGATTCAATGGCTTCACTGGTATTTTCAGCCCAGATTACCGATGCTCCATTGGAAGTAATATTTTTTTCGAACTGAAGTAAATAGTCGTACAAATGATTAATCGCCTGAGATTTAACGTGAGAGGCACGTGTTTTTGCCAAATCCAAATCGGAATACCGCTTCATGCCACGATCAACTGCAGCATCGTATTTCGACATGTTGAATTTGATTACCGCCCGATGTTTCAGATCGAATGAAATCTCTTCTGATTTTTGTATGAATATATCTTTCTGCTTCGACATTTTTATACTGGAATCTTGTTTATTCTGTTCAAGTGACGACCACCTTCAAATCCGGTAGCCAAAAATATTTTTACAATTTCAATCGCTTGATCATCATTTAAATAACGTGCCGGAATCGCACAAACATTGGCATCGTTATGCAAGCGGGCCAGTTCCGCAATTTCCGGAAGCCAGCATATTGCCGACCGTATTCCCTGATGTTTGTTTGCCGTCATATTAATGCCGTTACCACTTCCGCACAAGGTAATTCCTTTATCGAATTCACCTTTGATGATTGCAATAGCCAAAGGATGGGCAAAATCAGGATAATCGCTGCTTTCTGATGAATAGGCGCCAAAATCCTTGTATTCAACTCCTTGTTCCTGCAGGTATTTCAGTATGGCTTGTTTCCTTTCAAAACCGGCATGATCGGAGGCTACAGCGATTTTTAAGTTCTTCATGGTTGTTTAAATAACTTCCAAAAATAATACTTAAAAGTATTTTATTAGCTAAAGCTTCAATAAACTTCGAAGATCATTTTTTTCAACAAAAAATACAGTGAGCAAAAAAGCAGAAAACAAGCTGATATTCAATCCATAGTGAAGTATTCCGGATGAAATATGTAATAGCCCTGAGAGATAGTAAAAACCTATTGCGACGGATAAATACATGAATATTCGCTTCAAGTCATATTCCACCTTGTAGTATTTTTGCCCAACCACATATGAAATAACCGTCATTATGACAAAGCAAATCAGCACAGCATATGCCGAACCCATGTAGCCCATGGTCGGAATAAACATGACATTGGCGACGATAGTCAGAACGGCACCAATAATAGCAATCCATGCACCCATCCAGGTTTTGTCTGACAATTTATACCAAAGCGACAGGTTAAAATAAATTCCCATAAACAGGTTGGCCATCAAAACGGCCGGAACTACCTGTAATCCGGAATGATATTCATGACCAATGATGATTTTAAATACGTCGATGAATAAGGTAATTCCCAAAAATATGAGCAATCCGAAAATGACAAAATACTTCATCACCTGGGCATAAATCACCCGGGAATCGTTGTTTTTCTGATGGCTGAAAAAGAAAGGTTCGAAGGAATACCTGAATGCCTGAATAAACATATTCATCAGAACAGCCAGTTTATAGTTGGCTCCGTAAATTCCAAGCTGTTCCATCGGATGCTGACTTGCCGGAATTAATTCCGGAATCAGAATTTTGTCGATGTTCTGGTTAACCATTCCCGCAATCCCAACCACCAGGATAGGGAAGGAGTACCAGAACATTTCCCTGAAAATTGGCCAGTCGAAAATCAGTTTTATTTTCCGGATTTCAGGAATAAGCATGATGAGTGTTATCAGCGAGGCAAGCAGGTTGGAAACAAAAACATATCCAACACCAAATTCAGGATCATAAATAAGCCGGATGAGACTATCGGGATTGGATTTCAGAATGTGCGGGCAAACCGAAAGGAAAAAAATGTTGAAGAAAATGTTGAAGAAAATGTTGACCATTTTGAGGGTCGCAAACCGTACTGCTTTTCCTTCCTGACGCAAATTGGCAAAGGGAATTGCTGTTCCGGCATCGAGCGCAACGATAATTGCAAGCAATTTGATGTATTGTTCGCTGTTCGGATAGTCGAGAAATCCGGCAATATTTCCGGAGAAAAGATAAGCTATCGCAACAAAAAGCAGCGAACTTCCAAACAATGAAAATGCACTGGTTGAATATATTTTATCGTGTTGGTTCGATTTATTGGCATATCTGAAAAACCCGGTTTCCATGCCAAAAGTCAGAATGACCAGTAAAAAGGCGATGTACGAATACAAATTCGTAACCACGCCGTATTGCTCCGGAAGAAAAATACGCGAATAATACGGAACCAGCCACCAGTTAAGGAAACGTCCGACAATGCTGCTCATGCCATAAATGGCGGTTTCGCCGGCAAGTTTTTTTAATGCGCCCACAAGTTTTAATTTTTACCAAAGATATAAACCTATTCCTTTTACCAATTGCAATCATCGCTACGAAAGTCAATTGATTTTAAATTGTTTTATCTTTGAAGCCAGTTAAAAACTATGTCATAAACATCCAATGAATTTCAAACTTTCAGCCGGCTTTATTGTATTGTCCATATTTATCAGCTCATTTTCATGTTCGAATAATCCAAACCGTTCACGAAAACCTGTTGTTCAGATTAAAATTGAATCGATCCACCGTAAAATTGTATTTGGCGACGACCTGAATATTGGTATCACGGTCAAAATTAAAGATGGAAATTTAAAAGAAACCAAACTTTACATCGATTCGGTTTTGATTACTTCAGATAAAAATGCTGAATTCACGTATTCACTCAAAAAATTTGAAAATATAGGAAAACACACGCTGAAAGCTGTTTCGGTAAAAGACGATGGGGTGGAAGGAGTTTACTATAAAACATTCGAGGTTTTATCAGATATTGTTCCGGAAGCATATGGTTATGAGGTTGTAAAAACCTATCCGCACAACGAAACATTTTTTACTGAAGGACTTGAAATTCATGATGGATTTCTCTATGAAAGTACCGGTGAAAACGGAAAATCTTCATTAAATAAATCTGAACTCACCAGCGGAAAAACGATACAATCGCTGAAACTTTCAAACAAGTATTTTGGCGAAGGAATCACTATTTTCAACGATCGTATTTTCCAGCTGACCTACAAAACCAAAGTTGGCTTTGTTTATCAGCTGGAAAATATGGCTGTAATTGACAGTTTTCATTTTGAATCGGCTGAAGGCTGGGGTTTAACTCACGATGATAAAAACCTTGTCATGAGCGATGGAACAAATATTTTAACTTATTTGGATCCGGTGACCTATAAAACGGTTAAAAGACTTCAGGTTTATGATGATAAAGATCCGGTTGTTTATCTGAATGAACTTGAATATTCGGACGGTTTTATTTATGCCAATGTCTGGACAACCAATCTCCTAGTAAAAATTGATTCTAAAACCGGTAAAGTATTGTCAAAGATTGACCTGTATGGAATTCTCACTATGTCTAATCCAGACAAACAAGTGGATGATTTGAATGGAATTGCCATTGATCCGCTGACAAAAAAGATGTTCGTAACCGCTAAGCTTTTTCCTAAATTGTTTGAAATCAAGCTTGTTAAAAAAGGGTAGGAGCATCACCGTAGTGAATTTTTCCTAAATGTTTATATGCCAGTTCGGTAACTTCCCTTCCCCGTGGAGTTCGTTTCAGAAAACCTTCTTTAATTAAAAAAGGTTCATAAACTTCTTCAATCGTTCCTGAATCTTCGCCAACTGCTGTAGCAATGGTTGAGACGCCAACCGGTCCGCCTTTGAATTTATCGATAATGGTTGTCAAAATTTTGTTATCCATTTCATCCAGACCATATTTATCTATATTCAGCGCATCTAAAGCATACAAAGTAATTTCAATATCAATCTTTCCACTTCCTTTGACCTGGGCAAAATCCCTTACACGACGCAACAAGGCATTCACAATACGGGGCGTTCCGCGACTGCGTGATGCAATTTCTACAGCTGCCTGATCTGCAATTTTTACATTCAGAATAAATGCCGACCGTTTCACAATTTTGGTAAGTATATCAACATCGTAGTATTCCAAATGCGATTTGATGCCAAATCTGGCCCTTAGAGGACTTGTAAGTAATCCGGAACGAGTAGTTGCTCCGATTAAAGTAAAAGGGTTTAATTCGAGCTGTATGGATCGTGCACTGGGACCTTTATCAATCATGATATCGATCTTGTAGTCTTCCATTGCTGAATATAAATATTCCTCAACAATCGGACTCAGCCGGTGAATTTCATCAATAAACAATACAGCATTAGGTTCCAGATTGGTTAATAAACCTGCCAGATCGCCTGGTTTATCCAATACTGGTCCTGAAGTTATTTTAAGTGAAACGCCAAGTTCATTGGCAATAATGTTTGAAAGAGTTGTTTTTCCAAGTCCTGGCGGACCATGAAGCAATACATGATCTAAAGCTTCTCCCCTCATTTTGGCCGCTTTCACAAAGATTTTCAGATTTTCAACTATTTTGCTTTGGCCGCTGAAATCATCGAATTCCAATGGCCGCAATTGTTTATCAATTTCCTGATCATTATCGGAAACAGAATCATCTCTGAAATCAAAATGTTCGTTCATTATTAGCTTTTAATACCAGCCAAAAGTATGAAAAATATAGTACTATGATTTTAAAAGCTGAGGGGAATAATATCAGGCAGTAATAGAAAGTTCCTTAAAAATTGTTTTCAGCCTTTCTATGTCAAATGGTTTAGACATAAATTCATCCATACCGTATGAGATACATTTATCACGGTCGTTATCCATTGTATTTGCAGTAAGTGCTATGATTGGAGTTCGTGTTTCTACTCCGGTAAGTTGTTCTTCTTCCCTGATTTTAATAGTCGCTTCCAAACCATCCATAACTGGCATCATGATATCCATGAGAATGACATGAAATTTTTTCTCACGAAAACGTTCCAATGCTTCCAATCCATTGTTAGCAATAACGACATCATGATTGAATTTCTTCAAACTAAAAGTTACAATCCGTTGATTTAATAGATTATCCTCTACCAAAAGAATATTTAGTTTATCTTCCATGTCATTCGTTAAATTCAACTTTGTTATTAATTCAATACTAACACCAAAAGGACTCTCAGTGTTCTAATTTTATTTTAAAGCATTAATATTATATTCTTTTAAATAGAATTAAAAATAATGAATATGTATATGTCCTGTTAGCAATCTTGATATCTTTTTATTTTTATTCTTGGTTTTGTAATAAATACAATTTTACATTATTTTGTTAACGTGTTGTCAACAAGCTAAAACTTTGAATATAAATGTACTTTATTTTTTAATAACAAATGTTAGTTTTTAGTTTTCTGATAAATTATTGTTTAAAATTCATCGAGTTTTTGTTCATAGATGATGTGAATAGATTTGATTAATTCTTCTTGCTTCCTCTAAAAATAATATCTATTACAAATATCTATGAATATCTTTGCCAAAAGTTTGGTCTATTTTGTCTAAACTTATGAACAAGTATATTTGAATGGTGTTTAAAAAATGAATTTATAATTGTTTGGAAATGAATTTAATATAAAGATGGATAACAACTATAAACAGTTTGTTGATAAGCTTAATTCATACATAAGAAAGTTCTACTTTTTTCAATTGATCAGAGGATTCATATTCTTTATGGTCCTTATTGTATTGTATTTCAGTTGCATTGTAATACTTGAGTTTTTTAATTATTTTGATCCTAAAATTAAATTATTCATTTTACTGTTCACTTTTTTGATCACTATTTTCATTTTTATTTATTTTTTACTGATACCGGTAATTAAACTTTTTGGTTTTGGAAACAGGTTGACTTATTACGATGTTTCATCATTGCTTAGTAAAACCTATCCTGATATTAAAGATAAGTTAATCAATGTCATAGAGTTAGCCAATGAGAAGGACACCGTTTATTCAAGTAATCTAAAAAATGCCAGTATTGATCAGAAAATACTGGAACTTAAAGTCTTCAGTTTTGCTGATGCTATTCGGTTTAAAGACTTGAAGGTTATTTTTGGTATCTTTTCTATTGCATTAGTGTTGTTTTTCACTGTATTGATAACATTTCCCGATTTATTTAGAGACAGTTCTGTTAGACTTGTTCATTTCCATGAAAAATTTATAAAACCAGCTCCTTATGCCTTTCTTCTTGAAAATAAAGATTTTGAATTAGTTACGGGTGAATCTATTGAGTTAAAATTAAAATGTGAAGGAAATGACCTGCCAAAGATGATGTATGTAACTATCAGCGGAAATAATTTTCTCATGAAACATGATGGAGATTTATTTACTTATACTATTGAAAATATAAACAGCTCAATTTCATTTTATTTCTCTGACAGAAAATATTTTTCTGAAGTTTATAAAGTTTCAGTCCTCAATAAACCATATATCTCATCTTTTAGCGTAGATATTACACCACCTTCATATACCAATATTGTTAGTGAGACAATCCATAACGCTGGTGATTTAAAAATTATTTCAGGGACAAAAGTTCAATGGAGATTCAATACTGTTGATACGGATAGTTTAACTATACTATTTAGTGATAGTGCCAAGGCGATTGGAATAAAAAATGATAAATCGTTTGAAATTACCAGGACTATTTATAATGATTCAGAGTACAGAATTGTAATTAGCAATTTGAAATTAAAGGATGAAAATAGTCTTGTTTATAAGATTAAAACTACTTCAGATTTATTTCCTGAAATTAAGGTAGTGCAGGTGAGGGATTCAATAGACTTTAAAAATTTCTATTTTAAAGGAAACATTATCGATGACTTTGGTTTTAGCCAACTTGATTTTAATATCAATGTAGATGGAAAGGATAGTATTTTTAAGGTACCATTCACTCCTTTTTTACTAAATCAAGATTTTTATTATTCATTCAACTTTGAATCTGTAAAGTTATTAGGAAAGTCATTTAAGTACTATTTTTCAGTAAACGATAACGATTTCATTCAACATTTTAAACGGTCAATTAGCGAAACATTTACTTTTACATTTCCTGATTATCAGGATATTGCCTCGAAAGAAAATTCTGATTTAAATTCCATTGATGATTTGTTTAAGAAAAGCTCCAGGTTGACTAAAGAAATACAAGAGGAGTTTGAAAACTTTAAAATGAAACAGATTAATTCTGAACTTTCTGAATGGGAAAAATTTCAGACAGTTAAAGATATTATGGGTAAAAAGACTGAATTGGAAGATGTTTTAAAAGAAATAAGTCAGCAAAATAAGGATGCCAATAACTTTACAAATTCATTTACGGAAGAAAAACAAGATTTAGTTAATAAGCAGCAACAGATTGAAGAATTATTAAAGGAAGTTTTTAGCGATGACTTAAAGAAGTTGTTTGATGAATTCAATGAATTGGCAAAACAATTTGATTCCAAGAAATTTGATCAGTTATCGAAAGATATGGATTCAAAGATGGAGGACCTTTCAAAACAATTGGATAAAAATATGCAGTTGTTAAAAAAAATGAAGGTGGAGCAGAAAACAGAAAGAATTCTTCAGGAACTAAAAGATTTATCGGTATCAGAGAAAACGGTTCTCGATAAATTGGAACATAATTATGATTTGAAAATAGTAAATACGGAAGAAAATGAAAATTCAACACTTCTAAAAAGTATTGAGACGGAGTATCAAGGTGCTGTTGAAATTAACAAAACACTTGAGAAACCGATTAATCTATTCAATTTTGATTCAGAGTTTTCAGGTATTAAAGAAAACTATACTGAAATCTTGAAAGATTCTGAAAAAGGTAATAAAAGAAGAACATCTTCCGGAGTTGAGAAAAATATAAAAAATATTGATCAGCTTATTTTTGCTATGGACCAAATGTTGAAAAGCGGAAAGAAAAAGCAGGATCAGGCTAATATTGAGGATTTGAAACAAATTCTTGAGAATTTGATTACGGTATCTTTTGATCAGGAAAAATTGTTGAATAAACTGAGCAATGTAGATTATAATAATCCATTAATCAATGATGTAAAAGTGAAGCAATTGAATCTTCAGAATCAAGTTGTGTTTATAAAAGATTCATTATATGCTTTATCAAAACGTTCTCCCGAAATTAGTTCTATCATTAATAAAGAAATGTTAGATCTAACAAATAGCACGAATTCAGCGTTTGAAAATATGCAATCTGGTAATCTTGGTGGTTCAAGAATGTACCAGCAGTATGGAATTACTGCATCGAATAATTTGGCACTTTTCTTAAGTGAAGCTCTTGAAAATATTAAAAATCAAGAGAAAAATGGGCAACCAGGCGACGGCGATTGTGATAAACCTGGAGGGAAAGGTTCGAAGCCAGGAATGAAAAAGCTGAAAGATAGCCAAAGTTCTATGAAGGATCAGCTTCAGCAAATGATTGACCAGATGAAGAAGGGTGAAATGGGTAAGATGAGTAAAAGTATTGGACAAACACTTGCTCAACAAGAAATTATGCAGCAATTAATACGTGAAATGTTGAATGGTAAGTCAGTAGGTTCAAAAGCTGGCGAGCAGCTTAAGGCTATAGATCAATTACTTGAACAATCGCGAAAAGACTTGATCAATAAAAATATCAGTAGTGAGTTAATTAATCGGCAGAACTTGATTTTATCTAAATTGCTCGATGCTGAAAAATCGGAAATAGAACGGGATTTTGAGGATAAACGAGAATCTAAAACCGCTGTTGATGTTAAGAAGGTAAATCCTGAGGGTTATTTCCAGTATAACAAAATGCATAAAAATGAAAATGATTTATTGAAACTAAGTAATTATAAATTGAAGAATTTTTACGATCAGAAATACAACCAATTTATTAATCAAATAAAGAATTAGTTTTGGTACACAGCATTGAAATAGCTTCTGAGCTCGCAAGTATTAACAATGTGAGAGTATTTTTAGAAAAGATTTTAAGTGAATCGACCCTAACAGAAGTGAATTTTAATCGTGTTTTTTTGTCGCTAAGCGAAGTTTTGAATAATTCAATCGTTCATGGTAATCGGTATAATACTTCCAAAAAAGTCTTTGTAAAAGTTTTCCTTGAAGATAGGAATTTGTTTTTTGAAGTTAGTGATGAAGGTCTGGGATTTTCTTTTAATGGAATTGTGGACCCAACTTCAATAAATTATTTAAAGAACGAGAAGGGTAGGGGAATATTTATTATTCGTCAGCTGGCTGATGAGGTGGAATATTCTGATGAAGGCCGGAAAGTTATGATTAGATTTAAAATAGATTAATGAGTATTAAATATTTTAGTGAAGATATTGTTTTTCCAAAGTTAAAGAGAAGAAAAACTTCCGCTTGGATTAATATAGTTATTCATTCTGAAGGGAAATATTCAGGGGATATATCATTTGTATTTTGTTCTGATGCCTATTTACTGGAGATAAATAAAGAATTTTTGAAACACGATTATTATACAGATATCGTTACGTTTGATTACGTGGTTGGTGATGTGATAAGTGGAGATATTTTTATAAGTCTTGAGCGTATTGTTGAGAACTCAATTGAGTTTCAAACAACTTTTGAAAATGAATTGAGTCGCGTTCTTGTGCATGGTGTATTGCACCTTATAGGATACAAGGATAAAAATGAAAAAGACAAGTTATTGATGACAGAAAGGGAGAATTATTACATTAAAGTATTAATAGATAGTTGATTACGTTTTAAATAGATATAAATGTTGCCGTTTTACGATGTTATTGTTGTTGGTGGTGGTCATGCAGGATGTGAAGCAGCTGTTGCTGCGGCTAATTTGGGTTCAAAGACGTTGTTGATTACAATGGATATGACCAAGTACGCTCAAATGTCCTGTAATCCTGCTATGGGGGGTATTGCAAAAGGTCAAATTGTTCGTGAGATTGATGCGTTGGGAGGATTCTCTGGCATTGTCACTGACCAGTCAAGTATTCAATTTAGAATGTTGAATCAGTCAAAAGGTCCTGCAATGTGGAGTCCAAGAGCGCAATGCGATCGGTTTCGGTTTACAGAAACGTGGAGGAATATACTTGAACGTACTGATAATCTTGATCTTTGGCAAGATGCGGTTGTATCACTTCACATTACTGAAAATGTAATTAAAGGTGTTAAAACGAAAATAGGTGTGGATATATTTTCTAAATCTGTGGTTCTTACAAATGGTACTTTTCTTAATGGTTTAATGCACATTGGAAAATCTAAAATGGAGGGTGGGAGGATTGGAGAAAATGCTTCTTACCATCTTTCAGATCAGTTGCTTTCTATAGGGTTTAGAACTGGCAGACTTAAAACTGGAACTCCTGTACGAATTGATGGACGAAGCATTGATTTTGGAAAGTTACAGGAACAAAAGGGTGATGATAATATTCAAAAATTTTCTTTTCTTCCCAATATTAAATCTGAATTATCGCAAAAAAGTTGTTGGATTACCTATACCAATGAAGCTGTTCATTCTGTTTTGGAGGAAGGATTTGCCGATTCGCCTATGTACAATGGAACAATAATTGGAGCTGGTCCACGCTATTGTCCGAGCATTGAATCAAAGATTATGACTTTTGCTGAGCGGACTTCTCACCAATTATTTTTAGAACCTGAAGGTGCAACTACAATTGAGTATTATTTGAATGGATTCTCTTCATCCTTGCCATGGGATGTTCAATTACGTGCTTTGAAGTTAGTACCTGGACTTGAGAATGTAAAGATCTTTAGACCTGGTTATGCCATCGAATACGATTATTTTGATCCAACACAATTAACTCATTCGCTTGAGACGAAGTTAATAAAGAATCTATTTTTTGCTGGACAGATTAATGGAACTACCGGTTACGAAGAAGCAGCAGCACAAGGTTTGGTTGCAGGCATAAATGCGCATCAAATTGTTCACAATCTGGAGCCATTCGTTTTAAAAAGGGATGAAGCCTATATTGGTGTTTTAGTAGATGATTTGGTTACTAAAGGTGTTGACGAGCCTTATAGGATGTTTACTTCAAGGGCTGAATATAGGATTTTATTGAGGCAAGATAATGCAGATTTTAGATTAACAAAGAAATCGTTTGATATTGGTTTAGCCAGCAAGGAACGTCTTGATCTCTTTTTAGAGAAGAAGGTCGCCGTTGATAGTATCATCACATTTGTTTCGGAGCTTTCAATTAAGCCTAAATTTGTGGATCATATCCTGAAGCAAAAGGGTTCTTCTGCCTTGAAACAAGGTGTAAAACTAATTGATATTATTCAGCGTCCACAGATTTCTATCTTTGATTTAATTGAGGATGTTACTCCATTTAAATCCTTTTTATCAAAATTGCCAGAGGATCGATTTACTGAGATTTTGGAATCTGCTGAAATTGCGATTAAATATTCAGGTTATATTGAACGCGAGAAATTGGTGGCCGATAAGTATCGGAGATTAGAAAATATTTCCATAACCGGGAGGTTTGATTTTGGATCGTTATTAACTATTAGTACTGAAGCCAGACAAAAGCTCACAGAAATTCAACCGGATACTATTGGTCAGGCTAGCCGAATTTCGGGAGTTAGTCCTTCTGATATAAATGTTTTACTTGTATTGTTAGGTAGATAATGTTCCACGTGGAACTTTAAAAAATTAATATGGATCTTAAAAGTTTTGTGCGAACTATCGAAAATTATCCGATTGAGGGAATCAGTTTTAAGGATATTACAACGCTGTTAAAAGAACCGGTAGCCTTTAGAAATGTAGTAGATCAGATATCAAATCATTACCAAGATAAAGGAATTACTAAAATTGTGTCTCTCGAATCGCGTGGTTTTATTGTAGGTGGGGCAGTTGCTTATTGTATTAATGCCGGTTTTGTGCCTATCAGGAAAAAGGGAAAATTACCATCTGAAGTTCTTAATCAATCCTACGAACTCGAATATGGCGTGGACTCTATTGAAATTCATACAGATGCCTTAGATGAAAACGATATTGTATTAATTCATGATGATTTATTGGCAACCGGAGGTACTGCGCTCGCAGCGCTTAATCTTGTGAAACAGTTAAATGTTAAAAAGATTTACTTCTCTTTCATTTGTGATCTAACTTTTATTCAAACAGAAAAGAAGAAAGAATTGGCTAATTATGATACTCATTCTGTAATCCTGTATTAGTATAATAAATTAAGCTTTCCTGATGGTATTGAAAAATGCTGACTATCTGAAATCACTGGTTTCTGCCCTTCCCAATCAGCCTGGAATTTATCAATATTTTGATTCGACGGGTAAAATCATCTATGTAGGGAAAGCAAAAAATCTTAAGAATAGAGTTTCTTCATATTTCAGTAAGAGCCAGCATAACCGAAAAACTGAATTGCTGGTAAGGAATATCGTAGAGATAAAACATATGGTTGTTGAAACGGAGCAGGATGCGCTGCTTTTGGAGAACAATCTCATTAAGAAATATCAACCGCGCTATAACATCAGACTGAAGGATGATAAAACGTATCCTTGGATTATTATAAAGAACGAAGAATTTCCAAGAGTTTTTCAAACGCGAACCGTCATTCGCGACGGGTCGGCATACTTCGGACCATATACTTCCATTCTAACTGTTCGTACTTTACTCGAGTTTTTTCGTAAGCTTTTTAAATTGCGTAATTGTAAACTGAAATTATCTGAAGATAATATTAGTCAGGGAAAATTTAAAGTTTGCCTTGAATACCATATTGGAAATTGCCTTGCACCATGTATTGGAAAATTGGAGCATGATCAATACATGAAAAATATTGATCAAATCAAGGAGATATTAAAGGGAAACATATCTGGAGTGATTAAATACCTTAAAGATTTAATGCGTCAATTTGCTTCCGAAATGAAATTTGAAGAGGCTGCTATTGTAAAGGAGAAACTTGATTTACTTGAAAAATTTCAATCACGTTCCACGGTGGTAAGTAATACGATAAGTGATGTCGATGTATTTACTATTGATGAAGATGAATCTTTTGCATACGTAAATTATCTGAAAATTATCAGGGGTGCAATTATGCAAACATATACACTCGAGCTTAAAAAAGTTCTGGAAGAAACACCATCAGAACTTCTTGAACTGGCTATCGTCGAAATCAGGCAGAAAATATTTAGCAACGCTAAGGAGATTTTAGTTCCCATAAAATTAGATATTGAATTTGAAGGAGTGAAATTTAAAATCCCCCAACAGGGAGATAAAAAAAAGCTGCTGGAATTATCTGAAAGGAACGCGAAATATTACCGGTTGGAAAAACTAAAGCATCAAATTGTATCAAAGACTGAACGAAATGAGGTACGAATTTTGGAAACAATGCAAAAGGATTTGCAATTAAAAGCGCAGCCTGTTCATATCGAATGTTTCGACAATAGTAATCTTCAGGGAACGAATCCGGTTTCCTCGTGTGTGGTTTTTAAAAATACAAGACCTTCAAAAAAGGATTACCGTCATTTCAATGTAAAAACTGTTGTTGGACCTGATGATTTTGCTTCAATGGAGGAAGTTGTTTACCGCAGATACAAGCGACTACTTGATGAAGAAACTTCCTTACCACAGCTAATTGTTGTGGACGGTGGAAAAGGTCAGTTGGGTGCCGCATTGATTGCATTGGAAAAACTGAACCTCCGGGGACAAATTGCAATTATCGGAATAGCAAAGCGATTGGAGGAAATTTACTTCCCGGGCGATTCGGTTCCTCTTTATCTTGATAAGAATTCGGAAACATTAAAAATAATTCAGCAACTACGGGATGAAGCTCACCGGTTTGGAATAACTTTTCATCGTAACAAACGATCTGGTGAATTTATAAAATCGGAGCTTGAAAGTATTCCTGGAATAGGAGAGAAGACCATAACCGCACTTTTGAAGCGATTTAAGAGCATTGAGAATCTAAAAAATCAACGTGTACATTCAGTAGCGGACGAAATAGGCAATTCTAAAGCACATATAATTTTCGATTTTTATAAACTAACTTATTGAAATTTAATAAAATAGGTGGTTGTTTAGTAGTGCTTTTTGGATGTGTTTTTCAGACTAATGTAGGTCAATTTCGGTATTTTTCTTCTCCTTCAAGCAAACCGAGGTATGAATTATATCTGCTTTGAGCAATTACTCCTTCATCGACAGATTTTTTTACTGCACATTGCGGTTCATGTGTATGGGTGCAATTATAATATTGACATTGGTCCAACAATTTGAAAATTTCAGGAAAGTAGTGTGAAATTTCCTCTTTCTCCATTTCAAGAACTCCAAAACCTTTTATTCCGGGAGTATCAATAATGTAACCGCCAAAATCAAGATCATACATTTCTGAATTGGTAGTGGTGTGTTTTCCTGAAAAGTGTGCCTCTGAAATTTCCCCGGTTTTTACTTTCATATTCGGTTGTACCGAATTTATGATGGTGGATTTTCCAACACCTGAATGCCCGGAAAAAACATTGGTTTTATTCGTCATCCAATTTTTCAAAACATCCAGTCCAATGTTATTTTTGGCAGAAATCTTCAAACAGCGATAGCCAATATTTTCGTAAATATGAATTAGTGAATTCATGCTTTCCAATTGTTGATCGTTATACAAATCAATTTTATTGAAAAGAATGTGGCATGGTATCCGGTAAGCTTCTGCAGAAACTAAAAATCGATCGATAAAAGTGGTGGTAGTTTCAGGATATTTTACGGTTACAATCAGAAAGGCCTGATCAATATTTGAGGCAATGATATGTGATTCTTTCGAGAGGTTGGGCGATTTCCGAATGATGTAATTATTACGAGGTAAGATCTTGGAAATAAGTCCAACCTTTTGACTATCAATAGAATTATCTTCATTTGATTCGGTCATTTCAACATGATCACCAACGGCTATCGGATTCGTACTTCTTATACCTTTTAGTCGTAAATTTCCTTTAATCCTGCTTTCCACCAGCATACCTTCCTCGGTTTTTACGGTATACCAGCTTCCTGTTGATTTAATAACAATACCTTTTTTCAATGTATATTTCTGCTTTAATTTAATTCGTTATACTTTAGCAAACTGTTTATTACAAACCAAAAGTAACAAAAATTGTGAAAAGGATTTTAAGCTATAACGTTAATGGAATCAGATCTGCCATTAGCAAAGGATTACTCGATTTTTTTACTGAAGTTAATCCGGATATTATTTGTGTACAGGAAACAAAAGCTCAGACTGGACAAATGAGTGAACAGGATTTTGAAGCGATGGGTTATCATTGCAATGCATTTTCTGCTGTTAAAAAGGGGTATAGCGGAGTCGCAATTTTCAGTAAAGAAAAGCCTGATTTGGTGGTTCAAGGAATTCAGAATGAAAGATATGATGTGGAAGGTCGGGTGATCAGGGCAGATTTTGGTGATGTTTCGGTTATTAGTGCATATTTTCCGTCAGGAACCACAGGAGAAATCAGGCAATCAGTTAAAATGGATTTTCTATCCGACTTTCATATCTACCTGAATGAATTAAGAAAAACTCGTCCAAACCTTATTATTTCCGGAGATTACAACATTTGCAGGCTTTGGATCGATATCCATAATCCAGCACAACAACAAAGCACTTCAGGTTTTTTGCCAGAAGAACGTGAATGGTTTGCCCAGTTTGTTGCTGACGGATATGTGGATAGTTTCAGAGAAATCAATCAGGAAAAGCACCAGTATTCGTGGTGGAGTTACCGTGCCGGATCCAGGCAGAATAACAAAGGCTGGCGTATTGATTACCATATGGTTTCCGATGAATTGAAAGGTAAAATATTGGATGCCAGAATCTTACCTGACATCATTCATTCCGATCATTGTCCGGTCCTGGTTGAAATGGATTTCTAATTGGCTTCTATTCCCAGTCCAGTATAATCTTTCCGCAATTACCTTCTTCCATAATAGTGAAAGCTTCCTGGTAATTGTCCGCAGGGAAACGATGTGTAATGACTGGACTTATGTTTAATCCATGTGAAAGCATCATTTCCATCTGGTACCAGGTTTCGTACATTTCACGGCCATATATGCCTTTGATAGTCAAACCTTTAAAGATAAGTTTGCTCCAGTTTATTTGTGTTGATGAAGGTAATAATCCAAGCAATGACACTTTTCCTCCGTTATACATGTTTTCGACCATATCATTAAAGGCTGCTCCCGATCCGCTGCATTCGAGTCCAATATCAAAGCCACCAACCATACCAAGTGATTTCATGGCATCCCTGACACTTTCCTGACGAGGATCGATAACTTTAGTTGCACCCATTTTCATTGCCAAATTCCGGCGATATTCGCTCAAATCAGTACCAACGATATACCTTGCACCGGCGAATTTGCAAACTGCCGTAGCCATTGCTCCAATCGGTCCGCCAATACCGGTGATCAGAACATCTTCGCCAAGCAGCGGAAAAGATAAAGCAGTATGCGTGGCATTACCCAGTGGATCCATAACCGACATCAATTCGTCGGAAATGCGGTCATCCACTTTTAGTACGTTGGAGGCCGGAACCGAAACATATTCAGCAAATCCACCATCACGGTTAACACCGATTCCAACCGTGTGATCACAAATATGCTGACGGCCACGTCGGCAGTTTCTGCAAAATCCGCATGAAATATGCCCTTCAACTGTGACACGTTCTCCAATATGAACCCTTGAAACTTCAGATCCTCTTTCGACTACTATTCCCATGTATTCGTGTCCAATAACCAAGGGAGTTTTTATCGTATTTTGTGCCCATTCGTCCCACTTGTAAATGTGGAGATCAGTTCCACAAATAGCTGATATTTTAATTTTTATCAATACGTCATTTGGACCTATGACAGGCATTGGCACATCTGCCATCCAAATTCCCTTTTCCGGTTTGATTTTAACAATTGCTTTCATCCTGATTATTTATTGGATAAGTAGTGTGCAATATTAAGTTGTTAAGGAATCAAAACAAAGAATGAAAATCATGTTTGATTCTTTATTCTTTGAACTTTTGTAAACGCAAAAGCTACAGAAATACCTATTATCTGTAGCTTTTATGAGTTTTTCGAATGTAATGAAGTTTATTTTTCTATCTGCCAGATCGATTTCATCGGGTATATTTCAAGTTTTTCCACCAGTAGTTCACCGCCGGTATTAAACAGATAAATGCCATTGGCATTTTCATTCGGAAAAAAGCACGAGCTCATGACAGCTTTACCATCGTTCGCAAAAATTTCAATCGAACTTCGGTCAAGTAATATCTCCAGTTTCAGAGTTCCGTCAATCGGCTCAATGGTAACAGAATTCCCCAAGCAGGTAAGTGATTTGCTTTTAACGTTGTACATAATTTCGGTACCATTGTTCTTTTTGTCTAAGCGAACTACAAATCCAAAAGTATCAGCAGTTTTCAGTTTAAAACTTCCAATGATGTGCATGCAATCATTGTCAATTTTATGAGTAGGATTTTTATTTATGCCCGGAATGAGGTTTTTGTTTTCCCAAACTTCGCCTTTACCATGGAGAAGCTCAATTTCCTTGACTGGTTTACGAATTAGCCGGATTCCGTCTGTAAACTTTTTCAGAGAAAGTACACAGGGGAAAGTCATTTGTCCGTTAAAAGGCATTTTTGGATATTCTCCACCTTTCATCCAGGCAATCTGAATAGTTCTTCCATCGGTTTCAGGAATATTGCTCCAGGTTTGGGTCGCATAATAGTTTAAGCCCAAATCTCCAGGCAACTTCGGTGATTCAGCAACAAATTTTTCACCATTAAAAGTGCCAATCAGATAGCTGCCATCTCCGTCGAACAACACCCATTTTTTATCATCAGCCCGGCGGTTAACCGGAAGTTCAACTAAATCGGGGCATTCGAAAAACCCTGGGAGATGACTTTTGTATTCCCAATCGATCAGGTTTTTGGATGTATAAAACGAAATTCCTTTTTGTTTTTCATCATTGTCTGGTTTACGGTACAAAACCATGACGAATTGCTTGCTGGCTTCGTGCCATATTACTTTTGGATCGCGCGCATCATCAGTTTCGTTGAAAGCAATGATCGGATTCTTTTCGTATTTGATCCAGGTTCTTCCTTTATCGTTGCTGTATGCTAATCTTTGTCCGCATTTTTGACTGGTATAGAATAATAAAATCGTTTTTTCATCCCCTTTTTGAAGACCGGTCACATTATTTTGATCCACTACACCACTTCCTGAAAATTCAGTACAAACTTCTTTATCTTTCGAGTCATTATCCGGGAAAAGTGCGATTGGCAATTGTTCCCAGTGTACCAGATCGGTGCTTATGGCATGCCCCCAATGCATGTATCCCCATTCGTTTCCAAATGGATTATGCTGAAAGAAAAGATGGTATTCGCCTTTGTAAAAAACCAGACCGTTCGGATCGTTTTGCCAGTTTATTTCCGGAGAAAAATGAAACTGGGGGCGATATAATTCATTATAAATTTTCACTGGTTTGGTTGCAGTTGAACTAAATGATGCAATATAAAAAAGGATTACCAGAATAGGAAACTTCATAGCTTAATTGTTAATAACAGAGTAGTTGAGGCAAATATAGATTAAAAAATGTGAATATTTGAGCTATGTTTGAATTCGAATTTGCCTGAAGGCATCAATTCTGTTGAGTTTGGAGGCGTCGGGTTTTGAATTGTTATGGAATAGATTTTGTTATGGAATAGTGCGTTTTTTGATTAATGATTTTCAAGATGAGAGAAAAAATAGTTTTGGTTTTGCTTCTTGTGGTGGTATCGGTTGGTTATGGGCAAGAGACATGGAGGACTCAAGGAATAAAATTACCTCCAACCGTTTGCTATGCATCCAATGAATCTCATTTTTCTTTCGTGCATCCTCCTGCTGAATATTTTGAAAAGTTGAAAGCTGCTTCATTGAAAAGTGCTTCTATTCAAGTTACTTATGTGGGTTTTCCGGCCAAGGCTCAGGAAGCTTTTCAGTATGCTGTTGATATCTGGCAAACACTAATTGATTCTCCGGTTCCGATCCACATGACTGCTACCTGGCAAAGTTTAGCCACTAATGTTTTGGGGCAATGTCATCCATCAGACTATTATAAAAATTTCAATTCAACCGAGATTTGGAACAGTTATTATCCGGTTGCCTTAGTGGAGAAAATGCTCGGAGTAGAGGTTAACGGAGCAGATAAACCCGATATTGAAGCTTCGTTCAACAAAGATTTTCCAAATTGGTATTTTGGTACCGATGGTAAAACTCCGGCAGACAAATATGATTTTGTTTCGGTTGTGCTTCATGAATTAACCCACGGTTTGGGTTTTGTCGGAAAGTTTTATTCCAGCGGTGGTAAAGGAGGTTACGGTGATGATGGCTTGGCTGCAGTTTTTGATCAGTCTGTTGAAAATAAAACTGGAGACAGACTTGTTAATACCTCCTTGTTTGTTAATCCTTCAATCAAGTTGAATCAGAATTTAACATCGAATTGGCTTGCTTTCGATACTCATCTAACTTCGGGCAGTTTGCCCAGACTTTATGCTCCAACAGTTTGGGACAGTGGTTCAAGTATCTATCATCTGGATGAAGACACTTATCCGGCCGGAGATGCAAACTCATTAATGAGCCCATTTAGTGGAATGGGTGAAGCTATTCATAATCCCGGTCAAACCGCACTTTCTATCATTTATCAAGTAGGGTGGAAGACTGTTTCTATCAAACACACTCCCCTGAAAGACATCGAATTTGTAAGCAGTCCATTCAGTTTCGACGCAAAAATTACAGGCGATTATGACCTGGATCCATCGAAACTTTACCTTGTTTATTCCACCAATAAGTTTGTCAGTAAAGATTCTGTCCTTTTAAAGGCTACAGCTATTCCGACTGCCTTTAATGCCATTCTCAACCTAAGCAAAGCCGGTGAAATACGTTATTTCTTTTCTGCATCGGATGTGAAAAACAACAGGTATGTATACCCATCCGGTTCGCCAGGCCAATCTTTAAGTTTCAAGATTGGTGTCGACAAGACAGCCCCGGTAATTGTATTCGATCCGGTTAAATACCTTATGACGACTGATCTGAATTCTAAAATTACTGCTCACGTAACTGACAATATAGCTGTTCAATCGGTGAAACTTGAATATTTTGTGAATGGAGGAATATTAAAGAGTCTGGATTTGAAAAATGACTCCAATGATGTTTTTTCCGTAGATCTTTCTTTTCCGGCCGGATCGGTTAAGGATGGAGATTTGGTAAGTTACCGGATCGTTTCCGTTGATTCTTCATCGCAAAATAACATTGGTCGCCTGCCTCTTTCGGGTTATTTCACGTTCAGAATTTTAGGAATCCAAAATCCGGTAGATTATTATGTGAATGATTTTAGCAAGGATACACTCGATTTTATAAGTTCCACATTCAGAATTTATACTGTTCCCGGCTTCGATAGTCCTGCCCTGAATTCTCAACATCCATATATAAGTCCTGATACGGATAACACTGAATTTAATTTTACCTCCATTTTGAAATACCCAATTATTATCAAACCCGGGGGAAAGATGAGATTTGATGAAATAGTTGTGGTTGAACCCGGTGAAGCAGGAGTAAAATTTGGTGACCCAAATTTTTATGATTACGTTATTGTGGAAGGTTCAACAGACGATGGAAACACTTGGAAAACGTTACTTGACGGATACGACAGCAATCTTCAAAATTCATGGGCAACGCTTTTTAACAGTGCCATGTCTGGCCAAAACAGTACTGCAGTGCCAACAAAATATTTGTTTGTGAATCATGAAATCGATCTGTTGGCCAACGGCAATTTCACGGCAGGCGATACCATTCAAATCAGGTTCAGGTTGTTTTCTGATCCCTATTCGCATGGTTGGGGATGGATCATCGATAATCTGAAAATTCAGGATTTTGGAACGGCTGTAAATCCCGCGTTGTTATCTTCCGGAGAGGTAAATTTCTTCCCGAATCCAGCTACCGAACAGTTAAATTTGCAGGTTCAGTCTCAAAAGAATATTCATCAATTGCTCCTGAAGGCGTATAACTTGGCCGGAAAAATAGTTTACAGCCAATTATTTCCAATCGGATCGAACGTGTTTGAAACAGCGATTGACGTGAGAAATTTCATTCCGGGCTTATATTTATTTACACTTGAACCCGAAAACGGACAGGTAATTACACGGAAAATACTAATACAGTAATCGTTGATTAAATAAAAACTCTATATTTGCCAACATATTGAAAGCAAAATGAAACGCACAAGCAACAACAGTTTTTATTATTGGTTTTATTACTTCTGTTCTCCAATTGGGATCGGCTGGTAATGTCTTGTTGTTACAAAAAGATATTTTACAAAAGGGTCCCGTGATAAACGAGGCCCTTTTTAATTTAAATGTGAACTATGAAACTTACAGTAATTGGCTTGGGACTGATCGGAGGTTCGATAGCCAAGGATCTTCGGAAAGCTGGTTTTGCGACTAAAATTACAGGAGTTGATTCGAATCCTGAAAATGCTCAGGAAGCTCTTCGGTTGGGAATAGTTGACCGGATTGAGCCGCTTGAAACGGCCGTTTCGAAAGCGGATATGGTCATCATCGCCATTCCGGTTGACAAGGTATTGCAAACATTGACTCATGTGCTCGATCAAATTTCCGACCAAACCACTGTGATTGATGTGGGTTCAACCAAAAAGGCAATTTCCGAAGCGGTTGAAAATCATCCGAAACGAAGAAATTATATTCCGGCTCATCCCATGGCAGGTACCGAAAATTCAGGACCTGCTGCGGCTTTGGAAGGATTATTCGAGGGTCGAATCAATATTATTTGCGACCACGAAAAGTGTGGTCCTCAGCACCTGGCCCTGGCAGAAAAAATGTTTCAGGTTCTTGGGATGGATCTTGCCTACATGACCGCCGACGTTCAGGACCACAGCACAGGATTTATCTCACATTTGCCACATGCTGCTGCTTTTGCCCTGGCAAACGCGGTGCTCGACAAGGAAGATCGTGAAATTATTTTCGATCTGGCAAGCGGCGGATTCAACTCGACCGTTCGTTTGGCCAAGAGTTCTCCTGAAATGTGGGGACCAATTTTTCAACAAAACAAGGAATACGTTGTTGAATCGCTGGAAGTATATATCAAACACCTGAAAGCTTTCAAAAAAAGTATAGAATCCGATCCTGAACAAATGATGGCACTGATGAAAAATGCCAACCGTATTCGCGGAATTTTGAGCGGAGAAAACGATTCGCTCGTAAAAAATGAAAAGACAATAGTTAAACTTTATATCAAATAATTATGGCATTAGAATTAGAAATTAATCCGATAAAGCACTGGTTGCCGCAAATAAACAATCCGCTGATCATAGCAGGTCCATGCAGCCTCGAAACCGAGGAACAGGCCATGGACACCGCCCGTCAGCTGGCAAAAGATCACCGGGTATTCGTATATCGTGGTGGCGTTTGGAAACCACGAACACGTCCGGGAAGTTTCGAGGGAATCGGAAGCATCGGCCTGAAATGGCTGCAAATGGTACGTGAAGAAACCGGAATGCCGGTTGGTACCGAAGTAGCGAATGCACAACATGCCGAAGAAGCCCTCAAAGCCGGTTTAGATGTATTGTGGATCGGAGCGCGGTCAACAGCCAGTCCTTTTGTGGTTCAGGAAATTGCCGATGTGGTGAAGGGAACCGATGCCGTGGTGATGGTGAAAAATCCCGTTAATCCCGATGTTCAGCTGTGGGTCGGAGCTTTTGAGCGGCTCAGTCAGGCCGGAATCAAGAATATGGTGGCTATTCACCGTGGTTTTACGCCATTCCGTCAAACAGAGTACCGCAATTACCCAAACTGGAAAACGGTGATCGAATTGCGACGTTTGATGCCGAATCTGCCCATTATCTGCGATCCAAGCCACATAGGCGGGAAAAGGGAATACCTGTTCGACATTTCGCAGAAAGCTTTTGATATGGGCATGGAAGGGCTGATGATCGAATCGCACCGCGACCCATCGTGTGCGTTGAGCGATAAGGAACAGCAACTCACCCCGACCGATCTGGCTCTTTTGCTCGACCGTCTGGTTATCCGAACTATGACTACCGACAACAAGCAATTCGAAAATCAGTTGGAATTGCTTCGAAACCGCATTGATGCCGCTGATACCGAATTGCTCGAAACTTTATCAACGCGCATGGAAATTGTACGGCAAATAGGGCAGTATAAAAAAGATAATAATGTCACCGCATTTCAGGTTGGCCGTTTTGCCGAACTGATGGAAAAACGCATGAAACTGGGTGAAAGCCTGAACCTGGACCGGAATTTTGTTCAGATGCTGTTTCAACATATCCATGAAGATTCGGTACGGATGCAAACCGAAATTATGGACAAACCGCTTTAACACCAACTCATTGGGATTGATAATCTAATATAAAGCCGGCTGGGAGTTATTTCCCGACTGGCTTTTTCTGAAATAAGCGAAACGAAAATAAGAAAACCATTGAGTTATCGATATTCTGAATTTCGATATCCAAATGGTTTACAGCTATTTGGAATCGACAGAAATCAAAAGTTGAATCAAAAATGAATCCAGACAAACCCAACACAATTGATGAATACATTTCTGACTTTCCGAAGGAAACACAGGAACTTTTAGAGCAGGTTCGTGGCACTATCAGACAAGCTGCGCCGGAAGCAGTGGAGTGCATAAGTTATGGAATGCCGGCTTTTAAATTCCATGGAATTTTGGTCTATTTTGCCGGATATCAAAATCATATTGGATTTTATCCAACCGGATCGGGCATTGTGGCATTTCAAAAAGAAATATCCGCGTTTAAAAACTCAAAGGGTACCGTTCAATTTCCTTTAAACAAACCGCTGCCATTCGATTTGATCAGCCAAATGGTGCTGTTCAGGGTAAAGGAAAATCTGCTCAAAGTCAACACGAAAAAGAAATAACCCTTCAGTCAAGATTCACTGTTTGCCATTCAAAGTAGCAGGGAGCTCTTTAAAAATAAAAAACCGCCTTCCCGTAGAAAAGCGGTTTCGATTTATAGAGAGTAAGCAACCGATCCGTCCCGAGTCCTCGGGATGGCACTGAGGCTTACGAAACAGAAGCCTCCCCAACCCCTCCGAGGGAGGGGCTAAAGAGATTCCTATATTTTAAGATTTCTATTTTAACTGAAAATACAAAAGTTGCTACCATCAATAGCCTCCCCTTTGGGGAGGTTGGAGGGGCTTCCTTTATTTGATCTCCGACCCGTTTTTTACCTGTGAAACCGGTGTCACAAATTTTAGCGAACCGTCGGCATCCTGCGCCATCAGGATCATTCCCTGCGACTGGATTCCTTTCAGTTCTTTGGGCTCGAGATTCACCAAAATGCTCACCTGCTGACCAATCACTTCTTCCGGACTGTAATATTCGGCAATGCCCGAAACCACGGTACGTTTATCAATGCCAGTATCAATGGTTAGTTTCAGCAACTTTTTGGTTTTCGGCACACGCTCAGCTTCCAGAATGGTTCCGGTTCGGATATCCATTTTGTTGAAATCGTCGAATGTGCAGTTTTCTTTGGCTTCTGAAACCTGGGCATTGGCCACTTCATTGGCTTTTTTTGTAGCCAGCAGTTTATTCACCTGAAATTCCATCACCTCATCTTCAATCTTTTCAAACAGCAATTCCGGAGTATTGGTTTGATGACCAACCAGCAGCAAATCAGTTCGTCCGAGGTTGCTCCAGTTCAGTTCGTCCATATTCAGCCAAACGCGTAACTTATCCATGCTGAATGGTAGGAAAGGTGCGAAGATGATGGTCAGGTTGGCGGTAATCTGCAAACAGACGTTCATGATGGTTTCCACGCGTTTTGCGTCAGTTTTTACCACTTTCCATGGTTCAGCATCGGCGAGGTATTTATTGCCTAAACGGGCCAGATCCATTGCATATTTGAGCGCTTCGCGGAAACGATACTGCGAAATGCTTTTTTCAACTTCAGCCTTGATGACTGAAATCTCAGCCAAAGCAAGTTGATCGGTTTCGGTAAGAACTCCGGAAGCAGGTACTTTTCCATCGTAATATTTTTGGGTCAGAACCAGTGCGCGGTTTACAAAATTGCCCAACACGGCAACCAGTTCGTTGTTATTGCGGGCCTGAAAATCTTTCCAGGTAAAATCATTGTCTTTGGTTTCAGGAGCATTGGCGGTCAGCACATATTTCAGTACATCTTCCTTTCCCGGAAATTCTTCCAGGTATTCGTGCAGCCATACGGCCCAGTTGCGCGAAGTGGAGATTTTGTCGCCTTCCAGATTCAGGAACTCATTTGCAGGAACATTTTCAGGTAAAATATACGAACCTTCGGCCTTCAGGATGATCGGGAAAATGATGCAATGAAAAACGATGTTGTCCTTCCCGATGAAATGCACCAGTTTGGTTTCCGGATCTTTCCACCATTTTTCCCAATCCGGAGACCATTCCTTGGTTGCCGAAATATAGCCGATTGGTGCATCGAACCAGACGTACAGCACTTTTCCGTCGGCCCCTTCCACCGGAACCGGAATGCCCCAGTCGAGGTCGCGGGTTACGGCACGAGGCTGTAAACCACCATCGATCCACGATTTGCACTGGCCATAAACATTCGACTTCCATTCCTTGTGTCCTTCCAAAAGCCATTCTTTCAACCAGGGTTCGTATTGGTCAAGCGGTAAAAACCAGTGTTTGGTTTCCTTCAGTTCCGGAACATTTCCGCTAATCATCGATTTCGGGTTGATCAGTTCGTTCGGGCTGAGTGCACTTCCGCAGCTTTCACATTGGTCGCCGTATGCTTTTTCGAATCCGCATTTCGGACAGGTTCCGGTAATGTACCGGTCGGCCAGAAATTGCTTGTTTTCGGCGTCATAATATTGTTCGGATGTTTTTTCAATGAATTTGCCCTCCTGATAAAGTTTCAGGAAAATATCGGAAGCTGTCTGATAATGAATCGGATCACTGGTTCGTGCGTAGATGTCGAACGAAATTCCGAAACGCTGGAACGAATCTTTGATCATTCCATGGTACTTGTCCACGATATCCTGAGGTGTAACTCCTTCATTTTTAGCTTTCAGTGTGATTGGCACACCGTGTTCGTCGGAACCGCCGATAAAAGCCACTTCCTGTCCGTTCATGCGCAGGTAACGGGCATAAATATCGGCAGGAACATACACGCCGGCCAGATGGCCAATGTGAACCGGACCGTTGGCATAGGGCAAAGCCGAAGTAATGAGGGTACGTTTAAAGTCAGTCATTGAAATTGATTTTATTGAGGGTGACAAAGATAGTTGATTTTTTGAGCGAAAGGAAGGAGTGTTCAGTCACATGAATCATAGTAATCAAACGGCTTTGGCATCTGTACCAATGAACTTGCTGATCGAAGGCACGTTCAAAAGTTTTTGCCTTGTATTTGGCTCCAATTTTATTTCCTTTTCCGAATTGATTAAAGATTCAAGTGGAATTCCAAGATACTCATGTAACAAGGCAATTATCTTGAGATTCAGGGGCCTTTTGCCATTCAGAACTTCAGAAATTCTTGTTTTACCTCCAAACAATGGGGCAATATCACTTTGCCTGAGGTTCATTTGTTCCATTCTGAAAAGGATAGCTTCTATTGGTGTAGGCGCTTCTACGGGATAAACTTCCCTTTCGTATTTTTCAACAAGCATTGATATGAGTTCTAACTCTTCACCTTCGGCGCTACTGGATTCAATAGGTTCTTCCGAGCTGTTTATCAGGTTATATATCCGCGAACAGGCTTCGTTATATTCAGCTTCTGTTTTAATTATCTTAGTCTTCATATCTTATCATTTTTGCATCTATCTGATCATATTCCTGATGGGTTCCAAACCACACGACAAAGACCAACTTAATTTTAAATTCTATATCAACAATTAGTCGAAACTCATTGCCTTTTATATTGAAAACCACGCGCTTTGAAGTCAATACACTGGCATAGCCGTATTTCTGTTTTAGTTCCTGAGCATTGTTCCAATCGGAGTATCGTACCTCATAAATACAGGATTTAACTGAACTTTCAGCCTGCTTGTATTTCTGAAGCTTACAGAACTCAATCAATGTCTTTTCTTTGATGATTCTCATGTTCTGCAAAGATAAATAAAGTTACCATATTTGGTAACAGTTGTTGTTTTTTTTGTAAATGACTATTTACTTCTTGAATACCTGAAAAATATCATTAGTTTTACTCGCTTTTTAGGAAAGATATGTACAAATCACCACTATACGGAAAAGAATGGAGCTGGCGTAACATTAAAATGGAAACGCGAGAACTTCATATGGATTTGCGGCCTTAGTGGCCGGAAAAGGGATTTACTGCATTTATGCAGCAAGTCCCTTTTTTGTTGCATAAATGAGAAATCGAATTAAACGAATCAATAATCAAAAACCCAACATCATGGCCAGACAAAAGAAAATTTTCCTCGACGAATCAGAAATGCCTAAACAATGGTACAATCTTGCACCTGATCTTCCAACACCTTTGAATCCACCGCTTGGGCCTGGTGGAATTCCGGTTACCCCCGAGATGCTTGCTCCTGTTTTTCCAATGAACCTTATTGAACAGGAAGTTTCGCAGGAACGCTGGATAGACATTCCTGAACCAATCCGTCAGATTTTGTTCCAGTGGAGGCCAAGTCCTCTCATTCGTGCCTACGAATTGGAAGCTGCTTTGGGAACTCCTGCAAAGATCTACTATAAAAATGAAGGCGTATCGCCTGCCGGAAGTCACAAACCCAATACCGCTGTGCCTCAGGCATGGTACAACAAACAATTTGGAATTAAGAAACTGGTTACTGAAACTGGTGCCGGTCAATGGGGTTCGGCGCTTTCATATGCCTGTGCCCAGATTGGCGGAATCGAATGTAAAGTGTACATGGTTCGCGTGAGCTTCGACCAAAAACCTTTCCGTAAAATTCTGATGCAGACCTGGGGTGGTAAATGTGTGGCCAGTCCAAGTCTGGAAACTCAGGCAGGGCGTAATATTCTGGCTGAATTTCCGGATACACCGGGAAGTTTGGGAATTGCCATCTCGGAAGCTGTCGAAGAAGCTGTGAGCGATCCGACAGGAAAAACCCGTTATGCATTGGGTTCTGTACTCAATCACGTGATGTTGCACCAAACGATCATTGGTCAGGAAGCTAAAAAACAGCTGGCTAAAGTTGGTATTAAAAAGCCGGATATCGTCATTGGGTGTTGTGGTGGTGGCAGCAATTTTGCCGGTTTGTCTTTCCCGTTTATGTACGATAAAATAAATGGTGCTGACATTCAGATCATTGGAGCTGAACCTTTTTCATGCCCGACATTGACTAAGGCACCATTCATTTACGATCATGGCGATGTGGCTAAAATGACTCCGTTGATGGCCATGCACAGTCTGGGGCACAATTTTGTTCCGGCTCCGATTCATGCCGGAGGTTTGCGTTACCATGGAATGGCACCTCTCGTTAGTGCCGCTTTGCGCGATGGTTTGATGGAAGCTCAGGCAATTCATCAAAGTGAATGTTTCGAAGCCGGATTACTTTTCCTTAGAACTGAAGGAATTATTCCAGCTCCTGAAACTACTCATGCAATTGCAGCTACCATTCGCGAAGCTCTGAAAGCCAAGGAAGAAGGCAAGGAAAAAGTGATTCTTTTCAACTTCAGCGGTCACGGATTGATGGATTTGGTTGGTTACGACAGATACATGACCGGTCAGTTATCAGATTATGAGTATCCTGAACATGAAATTGAAGCCAATCTGGCTAAATTGGTAGGATATCCGATGCCGAAATAGAGAAGGTTGATACTGACGGGGTGACTTCAAGTCACCCCGTCAGTAATATGATCATATAAAACCTTAGGTGTTTTCGAACATTTAAGGTTTTTTTTTGTATTACCCTTATTGTCCTTTAAAAGTAGCTATCATATGAAGACAAAGCATCAGAGTACACTCATTCAATGGGAACATGTATGGAACCTGAAAAACCTGCTTCAAATTTTATTGGGAGCTGGCATGGCCGTTTTTGCCATGAAAGGATTTATGATACCCAACCAGTTTATGGATGGTGGTGTTACCGGTATTTCCCTTCTAATTCACGAAATCTATCACATCAACATCAGCATTTTAGTGATTCTTTTTAATCTCCCATTTATATATCTGGGTTTTAAAAGAATCGGAAAAACCTTTGCCATTCAAACCACGCTTGCCGTGATCTTGTTGGCAGCTGGCTTACTGTTTTCTGATATTAAGCCAGTTACCACTGATCCACTGCTGATTGCAATTTTCGGTGGAATCCTGATCGGCACCGGCGTTGGATTGGTGATCCGGAGCGGAGGGGTAATTGATGGCGCCGAAGTTATTGCCGTGTTTACCAAAAGAAGGACGGGCTTCTCGAACAGTGAAATTATCATGCTTTTCAATACGTTCATCTTTGCAGGGGCTGCCTTTCATTTTGGACTGGAAAGTGCGATGTATTCGCTCATTACCTATTTTGCCGCTACGCGGGCGACTGATTATGTGGTGGATGGAATTGAGCAATATACTTCGATCAATATTATTTCAGCAGAACAAGATAAGGTCAAGGAATTCTTAGTTAATGAATTGGGTAAAGGCATTACGGTTTATAAAGGAGTGAGAGGTTATTTACCCGGAAGCTTCGATATTACAAACGAATGCGAAATCATCGTAACCATAGTTACCCGATTGGAGATCAATCAGATTCAGGATTCTATTTCTGAAATAGACCCAAAAGCATTTATGTATATTCAAAGTGTAAAAGAAGCCGCCGGAGGAATTTTAAAAGAAAAAGGACATGCCAAATAAGCAGCCCATGCAAAAGTTTGTTATCAACCTGTTGAGAAACAATCTACCTGAAAAATACAATTATCACAATCCTGAACACACCTTGTATGTTCAGGAAAAAGTCCTCGAAATTGGCCGTCACGAACAGTGTACGGACGAGGAACTTCGGCTGTTAGCCACCGCGGCATTATGGCATGATACAGGTTATATTAAAATGTATGGCAATCATGAAGTACAAAGCTGTTTGTTAGCCCGGAAATACCTTCCGGAGTATGGGTATGATGATTTTGATATTGATCTGATTTGCGGAATGATCATGGCCACCAAAATACCTCAATTGCCGAGGACAAAATTAGAGGAAATAATTGCCGATGCTGATCTTGAATACCTCGGAACTGAATCTTTCGAAAGCAAGGCAGAGAGTTTATTTCTTGAAATGCATTCCATGAATCCTTCATTGACCCTAGACAAATGGAATGAGATGCAAATTTCATTTATTCGGCAACACCACTATTTTACACGGTATTGCAAGGAAAACAAGGAACCGCTGAAGCAGATTATTTTAGATAAGCTGATTCAGAGCAGGATATAAACTTTTTCGGGAATGTTTTGTTGAGAATTCAGAGGGGGTAAATAATAGAGTTTAAATCTGTTAGAGAGCCCTCACGGAAAATAGGCTTGTCTCAATATCCTCAACTTATAGGAATCATGTAGCGATATGATGGTTGACGAATTAAACTGTTTGGATTTTGTATCTGCCTATAAATGAATAGTTACTTCAGGTTATGAAGTTTTTTTCAAACTTATAGCAGATAAATGAATCTATATATGTCTTATTAACGTTAGTACAAACAAACATCTAAAAGAAATGAAAACACATTCAGGCTTTTGAAAGGCATCATTTGCTTTGATCACAGTTATTTCGATATTAATTATTGCCTTTTCAATCCCGGCGAAAGAAAATGCAAACCCTTTTGAAGCGAACATTAAAATATACAATCACGTTTAGAATGAGATTATTTACCACGGAAAATCAGAGCTATTTATCGATGCCAATTATATCACTGATGAAATGATACACACCATTCCTGACATTGTTGGCAGCAACAAAGCCCATGAATATTATGCGAATTGTCTCATGGGCTTTTCCAATATCCTGTCAGTGATAATGTAGTATCCAGATTGCGGGGTGCCGGGGTGATCAATTGGAAAAACAAGTTAATCATGCACCAAGGATGGTGATAAAGTTCTGATATACTAAAAGACAACGGCAACGGCACTTCCCCAAGCGTAGCAGATAAAAGCGGGTGAAAGATTTTCACCACCAAACCAACCGCTGAAGGAACCGGATTAGGATTGAATAGGAGTTATGACATTGTAAAGGCGCATGGCGGTGAATTGAAGGGCGGAGACAAAACAGGGCTAAGTCCCAGAATTTATAATTCAGTTACCAATATAAACTTGAAATACAAAAGATTATGGCAAAAGTAATTATTCTTGGGGGTGGAGTAGCCGGAATGAGCGCTGCCCACGAATTAATCGAAAGAGGATTTGAAGTTGAAGTTTACGAACGTCATAAAAAATATCCCGGAGGAAAAGCCAGAAGTGTTGACGTATCGTTTCCAAATCTGGAAAACAAAAAACCACTACCCGGAGAACATGGGTTCCGTTTCTTTCCCGGATTTTACAAACACGTTATTGATACCATGAAGCGCATACCGGTAATAACCGGTAATGGGACCAACTCAACTGTATATGAAAATTTGGTTCCAACAGAAAGGATGAGGATGGCCAGGGAAGGGAAAAAATCGATCGTTTCCATTGTCAGTTTCCCCAAATCATTAAATGATCTTGAAACCGTTCTTCATGCCATGCATTCTGACACGGGTTTAACGCAGGAAGAAAAATCTTTTTTTGCTAAAAAAGTTTGGCAATTAATGACCTCGTGTTACGAACGAAGGGCAAATGATTATGAACGGATTAGCTGGTGGGATTACACCGAAGCGGACCGGTTTTCTGATAATTACCGGGCATTGTTCGTACAAGGATTAACCAGGACACTGGTAGCCGCCAACGCAAAAAAAGCCAGTACTAAAACCGGAGGCGATATTTTTCTTCAGTTAATTTTCAACATGGCCAATCCGAAGATTAATACTGACCGGGTTTTAAATGGCCCAACCAACGATGTTTGGCTTTATCCCTGGCTCAATTATCTGAAAGATAAAGGAGTAAAGTATTTCCATAACCAGGAAGTTACCAAACTGGAAATAGAGAAAGGGAAGATTTCAGGAGCCAGGGTGACAGATAGAAGCACTGGCAAAGAACTATTTGTTCAGGGAGATTATTATTTGCTGGCGATACCAGTAGAAAGGGCGGCCAAATTAATGTCGGATGAAATACTAGAGGCTGACAGCACTCTGGAAGGTATCGTTAAATTATCGACAAGCGTAGCCTGGATGAATGGTGCACAATACTACTTAACTGAAAAGGCAGATATTGTTGACGGACATTGTATTTATTCCGATTCAAAATGGGCATTGACTTCCATATCACAGCTTCAGTTTTGGAAAGGCTTTGATATTTCGTCGCTTGGCGATGGAACGGTTAAAAGCATATTATCCGTCGATATTTCAGACTGGGATACTCCCGGACACAATGGATTGCCTGCCAGAGACTGCACCCATGAACAGATCAAAGATGAAATCTGGAAGCAAATATCCTCAAGTTTAAATACTGATGGAGAAAAAGTTGTGCAGGAGAAAACTCCTGATTTGTGGCATATTGATGGCGACATTAAAGAAATTCCGGGAACAGGAGATCGGGAGGAAAATGAAGAACCTTTGTTGGTTAACACTGTGAATTCATGGGATTTAAGACCTGAAGCTTACACAGCCATTCCTAATTTGTTTTTGGCCTCAGATTATATAAGAACTTATACCGACCTGGCAACTATGGAAGGCGCCAATGAAGCCGCACGAAGAGCTGTAAATGGCATTATAGATTCTTCAGGAGTAAATGCTTCGACATGTGAATTATGGAACCTCCATGAGCCTAATCTATTAAAGGCTCTTCGTAACAGGGATCAGAAAAGATATAACCAGGGACTGCCTTATCAGTTTCATATTCCCTTTTGGCTTAAACTAATAGAATTGATATTGGGCTTCTTTAAAAAGATATTTCGAAAATAACCTTCCGCGTTTCTTGATTTTTCGGACTCCCTTCAGGGTTTGGGGTGAAACGAAAAATCAAAAGATATGAAATTTAAACAGTTTCTTATTTAAATTTTCACCTAAAATATCTCTTATGCTATTTAAACGATTGCTTCAAAAGCTTAAAATTAAGGAGGTTAGATTCGTCATTGGTACTTTGGTGTTAACGGTAGTTATAGCCTCGCTGAGCGCTGTTTTCAGGCTGGGATGGATTTCAGGTTTTGCCCTTGCCATCGGCATGTTTGGTCTACTTGCTGGATTCGCCTTTTCTCAAAATGACATGTTTTTAAAAAAGCTTCTGGTATTTGGAATAGCTGCAGGCGTGACTGAGTTATTAGCCGATTGCTGGCTGATAAAAAGTACGGGAACGCTCATTTACGCATCTGGTGAACCCATGATTGCCTGTTCACCATTATATATGCCTTTTGCATGGGCGGTTTTACTTATTCAGATAGGTTATTTAGGCTGGCTAATCAGCCGCGAAGAAAAAATGTGGGTAAGCATCATTGCAACGACCTTCATAGGTTTTGCAGTGATTCCTTTGTTTGAACACTGGGCTAAAGACGCAGGCTGGTGGTATTACATCAATTGCAAAATGATCTATAATACTCCATGGTATATTATCCTTGCAGAAGGCATGATATGCAGTTTTATGCCCTTGTTTTTCAGCCATATCCATCAAAAAAAGTTTGCCCTGCAGTTACCGCTCGGCATCATTCAGGGTCTTTGGATCTGGGCTTCGTACTTTATTGCTTTTAGATTAATTGAATAGTTTCAGAAAATCAAACCACTTACTATGTTCAAAATAATTGTAGATTTTTTTATTCCGGTGCAACACGATAAAAGTGCCGAATATCAACGACGAGTGCGTTTGCTTGCCTATGCCATAGTTGTTACCATGGTATTTGCGCTGTTTTACGTAACAACAAGCTGGGTGGCCGGTTATTTTACCGGCCTTTCCATAATGATGGGAAGCTGGATTTGCTATTTGATTCTTTTATTTCTGCTGAAGCAAGGACTCAATGTTTTTAAAGTTGCCAATATCTTTGGTTTAATCGGCATTGTAAGCATTTATGGAAGCATCTATTTTTCAGGAGGTTTCGAATCGCCGGTTTTGCCTTGGCTGGCTTCAACACCTATCGTATTGTTACTGATAGCCGGGAAAAGAAGTGGCTATTTCTGGGCAATTGTAGCGGTTTTAATCGTACTGACTTTTGGCCTGATGGATTACCTTGGCTTCCAATTCCCCAAAGCATACGATGAATCAAAAGAATACTATTTCACTCTTTCGTGTCAAACGGGACTGGTTTTAATCATATTTTTCATCTCCATTGTGTTTGAGAATTTGCGCGTCAAAGCTTATAACCAGGTTACTCAGCAGAAAGAGGCGCTGGAGACTACCTTGTCTGAGCTCAAAGCCACCCAATCGCAGCTCATCCAGGCTGAAAAGATGGCTTCGCTTGGTGAACTCACTGCTGGTATTGCCCACGAAATACAGAACCCGCTCAACTTCGTCAATAACTTTTCGGAAGTCAGTATAGAGTTACTTGATGAAATGAAAATAGATTTGGACCGCGGTAATACTGATGATGCAAAAGAATTGGCCAATGACGTTATACAAAACCTGGAAAAGATCAATCACCACGGCAAACGTGCCGATGCCATTGTAAAAGGAATGTTGCAGCACAGCCGGAGTAGCAGCGGTGTGAAAGAACCAACCAACATCAATGCCTTGGCCGACGAATATTTACGATTGGCATATCATGGTTTGCGGGCCAAAGACAAATCATTCAATGCCACGATGAAAACTGATTACGATGAAACAATCGGGAACATCAACATCATTCCACAGGATATTGGCCGGGTGATTCTGAATTTGATTACCAATGCCTTTTATGCGGTAAACGAAAAGAAACAACAAGCCCCCCCACCCCCCGAAGGGGGGATTCTAAACCAGCGAAATAATTACGAGCCAACAGTTATCGTTTCTACGAAGCTGATCATCCCCCCTTCGGGGGGACAGAGGGGGGCCGTTCAGATTGTCGTCGCAGATAATGGTAACGGCATTCCTCAAAAAGCTTTGGATAAAATTTTCCAGCCATTTTTTACAACCAAACCAACCGGCGAAGGAACCGGTTTGGGATTGAGTATGAGCTATGAAATTGTCACCAAAGGACATGGAGGAGAATTGAAAGTGGAGACCAAAGAAGGCGAAGGTTCGGTATTTACAATTGTATTACCAGTATAAATCTAAAATCTACAGGCATGAAAATATTAGTTGTTGACGACGAAAGAGACATTCAAACGCTTTTTGAACAGCGGTTCAGGAAAGAAATTAAAGAAAAAGCGCTTGAATTTGCGTTTGCTTTTTCAGGAGAAGAAGCCCTCGTCTACCTGAACCAGCACGAACATGAAAAAGTCCTGATTTTATCGGACATCAATATGCCGGGTATGAGTGGACTGGAATTGCTCAGGCACATCAAGGAGATATATCATAAGCCTCCTCCTGTTGTAATGATGATAACTGCCTATGGCGATGCAGAAAATTTTGATACAGCCAAAAAGTATGGGGCTGACGATTTTTTGACCAAACCGGTTGACTTTAACATGTTAAAAGAAAAATTTAAACAATAAGCTCATGGCAAAAATTTTAGTAGCCGACGATGAGGTCGATCTGGAAATGCTGATCAAGCAAAAATTCAGGCAAAAAATACGTGAGCAGGAATATGAATTTGTATTTGCAGTAAATGGTATCGATGCATTGGAAAAAATACGTTTACATCCTGATGTGGATATTGTTCTAAGTGATATCAATATGCCTGAAATGGATGGTTTGACTTTATTGAGCCGATTGAGTGAGTCGAGTCCATTGATCAAATCGGTGATTGTTTCGGCATACGGCGATATGGAAAACATCCGCACAGCCATGAATCGTGGCGCTTTCGACTTCATTACCAAGCCTATAAATTTTGAGGATTTGTCGTTAACCATGGAGAAAACAATCAAACATGTAGTACAAATCCGTGAAACGCTCAAAGCAATCCGCGAAAATAGTATTCTGAAAATGTATGTTGATGAAACGGTACTCAATTTCATGGGAAGCCGCGAGTTTGAATCTTCCCTAATGGCTAATGAATCGGTTGAGGCATCAATTGTTTTTATTGACATCTGCAGTTTTACCTCAATCAGCGAGAATGAATCGCCCGATACCGTAGTTAAATTACTAAACAGTTATTTTGAAGTCATGGTGAAGGAGATCATTGCACAAGGTGGGTACATTGACAAATTTATTGGTGATGCGATCATGGCTGTTTTCCGTGGCGACTATCACCTCGACCGGGCCATTGATGCCGCGTTGGCTGTTAGAATGAAAATAAATACACTGCCTTCGTTGTCGCAAAATGTATCTTTTGTACCCAAAGTATCCATTGGCATCAACAGCGGCGAAATGATTTCAGGCAATATTGGTTCCGCCAGCCTTCGCCGGCTGGATTACACCGTAATCGGCGACACCGTAAATACCGCCCAGCGCCTGCAATCTGCCGCGAGTCCCGGGCAGATACTAATCAACGAAAGCTCTTTCATGAAAGTTAAAGAATCCTTCAACTGCCGGAAAGTGGGTGAAGCAAGTCTGAGGCATAAAGCAGATCAGGTGATTGTCTATGAAGTATTGGATTAGAAAGGACTTTCAGACTCACGGGGTGACTTCAAGTCACCCCGTGAGTCTGAAACCAAAATCACACTTCCTTTCTATTGGTATTTATCTTAAACGGGAGGTAAATTCCGCAATACCCGAAAACACCGGTTGCCATAATCGCAATCCCGATAAGTCCCCAGTAACTTTTAAATACCATTCCGGCAATAACAATTCCAAGTCCAATAACAATACGGATAATCCGGTCAGTTGATCCAACATTGCATTTCATAGTTTTACGTTTTAAGGGTTTCTTTATTTGAAGAATATAATCTATTCTGATTAAAATATTTCCGGAATGTCGTTTGTCTGATCAGTCAATAAGGAACAAGCCAACCAACACCTTCCGTGTATTTCATCTTCTGAATTTTTCGATGTCAGTTTTAATTTTTCTACCGTGTGCCTTATGATTTCTAATCCTCAAGGCTAATCTGGTGAATGTATTGTGTCAAATCAACATCCTTATCCAAACCTAATTTCTTTTTTAGCCGGTATTTGTCTTTTCTTACGCTTTCAGGTGAAATACTCAATATGACTGATAGCTGTATTGAATTCAGGTTGCTAAAAATAGCTGAAAGTACGATCATGTCCTGTTTGGAAAGATGAGGATATTGTGACATGATTTGAGCTGTAAATTTTGGATATGCCTGATTAAATTTTAACTGGAAGATAGTCCAGTTGTTCACTAAGACAGACTTATTCCGGATTCTGTTTCTCAGCTTAGTCAAAACCAATTTTTGCTCTTCGGTAATTTCTTCTTTCTGAAGCTCTGTGTTTAATTGTTTCGACAGATACTGCATGGTGACATTGATCTCGATTGTTCGAAGCGCCTCCTGCATCAGTTGGGTCTGATTTTCTTTTAGCTTCCTGGCTATCTGGTCATTCGTGTCTGAAATTTCCCTGATTACATTTCCCTGGCTTTTGATTTGGCCATTGAGTTCTGCAATTCTTGTGCTTAAATCATTTTCTATTTTTACGATCTGAGCTTTTATCCGTTTCTCGATGGACTGGTGCTTTTTTAACCTGATATTGATTGCCTTGAGAAGTTCATAAATAGTGAATGGTTTGACCAGATAATCATCGGCACCCAATTCCATGCCTTCCCTGAAATTTTTACGTTCGGATAAGGCGGTTATAAAAATGAAAGGAAAAGGAAGTTGTCCGAAATTTGTTTTTAATGCCTGTAAAACATCGTATCCATCCATTCCCGGCATCAAAATGTCACATAGAATCAAATCCGGCATACATTCCCAGGCTAATTTGATACCCGATTCGCCATCAATTGCCAAAATAACGTCATATCCTTCAAGTCGCAAAGCATCAGCGATACTCTCCCTAAGTTCAAATGTATCTTCAATGATCAGGATCTTTGCCATGTATTTTTTGTCAAATCAGGTATAATTTTAGTTAAAATCCTGAATATTTCCAAAAAAACAGATAATTTACCTTTTGTTTATTGGATTTGATAGTCATCCAGCTGATCCAAACTGGAAATTATAGATGTTGGCAAATGTAAGGTAAAGGTTGATCCCTGATTTGGAACACTCACAAAAGTTACATTTCCGCCGTGCATCAAAATGGATTCGCTAACTATGCTTAATCCCAGCCCATTACCTTGTATTGTGGAGACATTTCCAGCCCTGAAAAATGGTGTAAACAGGTGCTTTTGATCTTTTTCGGGTATCCCAATTCCCTGATCGCTGACACTGAGTACCAGTTCATCCTGGAAATGCTTTAACTCAATATTCACGTGTATTTCATTTTTCGAATACTTTATTGCATTGGTAATCAGATTAGTTATGCACTGAATCATTAACCTGTTGTCGATGTGAACCATTAAATTCGGGAAAGAAGAATTAAAAGTAATTTCTCCATGAATAACAGATGCACTTATTCCATCGATGATACTGTGACACATCGCAACGAGATCCTCTTCAGCAGGATTGAACCCGATTTTGCCTTCCTGCAATCTGGAAAGATTTAATACATCATTCACAATATTGGTCAGGTGAAGTACGTGGGTTTTTACTTTTTCCAAACGGATCGCAATCTGCAAATGATCCATTTTGTTCTGATATGAAATCAAGGTATCGCTTATCATCAGAATAGAGGCAAGCGGTGTTCTGAATTCGTGCGAAGCTGTAGATACAAACCTGGATTTTAAATCATTCAGTTCTTTTTCTTTTTCGATTCCTTTTTTCAGTTGTTCTTCCAGAAGTTTTCGGGTGGTGATATCGGTATGAGTACCAATAATTCGTAAGGCTTTTCCGTCAAATGTCCGTTCAACCACTTTGCCGCGGTCAAGTATCCATTTGAAGGTTCCATCCTTGCACAACAGTCGGTGCTCGTTTATAAATACGTCTGTTTCACCATTCAGATGTTTATTCAGATCTTGTTGCCACAGCGCTAAATCTTCGGGAAAGACCCGTTTTTCCCATTCCTCAAACTTATTTTCAATCTCGGTGTCGTTGTAGCCCAACATCAATTTCCATTGGGTCGAAAAATACACCTGATTGGTTTGTATATTCCAGTCCCAAACTCCGTCTCCCGAACCTTCCAGGGCAAAATGCCAGCGCTCCTCGCTCGAACGGAGTTCTACTTCGATTGCTTTCCGCTCAGTGATATCGATTTTTATGGCAATGAAGTTTGAAATCTCGTGGTTATGATCGTAAACCGGAGTAATGGTCAATTCCTGCGGATACAATGATCCATCCTTCCGACGGTTAATAATTTCACCGCTCCAAACGTTTCCTGCCAGGATTGTACTCCATAGGTTCCGGTAAAATTCTTTATCCTGAAATCCCGATTTGGACAGTTCGCCTTCGGTTTTGCCCAGTGTTTCAGATTTTGTATATCCTGTAAGCCTGAAATAACTCGAATTTGCCCATTGTATTTTGCCCCTGATATCGGTAATAATGATGGGTAAGTCAAACGATTCGAAAGCTGCACTTTGCATATTCAGGGCCGCTTCAGCCTTTTGCCTTTCGGTGATATCGCGCGAAATTCCATACAAAACAGCCTTATCATCCCAATTACCCATAATCACCCGGGTTTCAACAGGGATTAGCGTTCCATTTTTTGCCATCAGGGGCACCGGACAAAAACTTGCATTTCCCGAAAGCATTTCGTTCACTATAAATCCGGCTTCTGTCCTGCGTTCGGGAGGATGTACATCGAGAACATGCATTTTTTGAAGCTCATCCAGAGAGTATCCGAGCCTTTTCCAAACAACAGGATTGGTCAGTATAATATTTCCATTCAAGTCGAGAATAAACATGAAATCGTCGAGCTTATCAAATAACATCCTGAAATTCTGCTGACTGGAAAGCAAGGCGTTTTCAACACTTATTCTCGCTATGGCCAGACTGATTTGTATGGAAAGTGCTTCAAGAAAAGGCTTGTTAACTTCAGGAATTTCTTTGTACGACCGGGTCCCAAGATTTAGGCAAGCGATCACTTTTCCTTCGGATAGAATTGGGATTACAGCCAGACCGAGTATGTGATCACGTTCCAGATCTGATCCCGTATCAGGGGCAATCTGTGAATAAATTCCGTAAAATGGCCTTCCGGAAAGCATGATTTCAACTTGTCTTTCCCCCGATCCCAAAAGCTCAATATTTTTGACAAACTCTGCCGATAATCCTTTATGAACCGCCAGCTTTGGAATGTCAGTTTCCTTGTCGATCAAATAAATTCCACCGCAATCGATCCCTTCAAGTTGCAATACTGAATCGAGAGCCAGGGTCAGCGCTTCGGAAAGATCTGAAACTGCACTCAAACCTACGCCAAGGTCGCGTTGTATGCCTGTAAATTTCTCTGCAGTTTTTCGTTCGGTGATGTCTTCAAAAATATACAGTCGTCCGAAATATTCGTCATTTTCACTTCTGATCTGGGTCGAGAATCTTCGAATCACCCTTCCATCGTTATATGGAATCTCATCTTCAACAACTACCCGGTTTTCAACGAATTGAAGCGGTGTACACGATTCGGCAAAAGTTCTAACATCTTTCAAAACCGGAATGCAGTAGGGAATAATATCGTTGTTTGTCAGTTCTTTTTTAGCCATACGTTCTTCCAGATGCGTGATGTCCCAGATTTCGCAGAACTGGTGGTTGAAGTAAAGAATCTCATCGGTGCGGTTATCTACAACCAGAAAAGCCAGAGGCGAGGAGGATGCCATCAGTTTCAGCAACGATTCATTCCATCGAAGTTCTGATTCCATCTTTTTCCCTTCGGTAATATCCCTGATAATTGAAAGCGCTTCGTCATCAGAAATTGCGATGATCCGATTCTCGTAAAAACTGAGTTCACTATTGATTACGAGCTGGTATTCATATTTCGAAACTACATGCGTATCAAATGCGTTTGCAAGCATTTCCATCGATGTCTTTGCCAGATCAGCTGGTAAAACTTCTTCCATTTTTCTTCCGAGAAACAACTCCTTGGGCATGAGGGGGGCCGAACTCTCCTGATTATGAAAATCAAGATAAGTACCATCTTTCCTGAGTTTGAAAAGCATATCGGGTACTGCACTTACAATAGCCCGGTTCAGTTCGAGTTGTTGCTTTAATTCAATGGTTCGTTCTTCTACTTTTTGTTCCAGCTGAGTGTTAATATGCACTAATTCTTTTTCATAGTTCATCCGGCCAAATCCGTTTCCCAGAATTTCGCCCAGCATGGTCAAAAGCAGAATATCTTCATTTTGCCATACCTGAGGTTTAGCTACCGAATCGAATCCAAGGAATCCAATGAGTGAATCAGAAGTCAGCAAGGGAATGACCAGAACCGATTGAATGTCCTGTGCCTCCAGAATTTCTTTTTCAGCCTGTGCTTCTGGCGGCAGATCAGCTACGAACGGGATATGGATCGTTTCGAATTTCCTGAGTTTATCCATCCACCAGGGAAGCATTTCAGCAGGTACATCCTGAAGGTTTTCAATTTGCGGTTCAATTCCTTCCGCACACCATTCGTGGGTATTGTTGCAAAACAAGCCATCGTCGGTAAACATGAAAACATAGCTTCGGTCAACCCCTGCAAAGCGACCGATTTTTTCAAGGGCACGCTTCACCGAATGATCAAGATATTGTTTTTTCAGATGAACAAAGTCGTTTGATATTTCAGAAATAATAAGCTCCAAGCGCAGTCTTCGTTGCATTTCCCTGTCAGTTTTATTTTTCAGGGTGATATCGGTAAACTGCCCGAAAGTTCCAATGACTGAGCCATTTCGGTTATATTGGGGGGTTCCGGACACCAAAATGGTTTTCTGTATTCCGGCGTGAGTAATGATATCCAACTCATAACTCGATTTTTCGCTTAATCCCCTTTTTTCTGTTTCCTTTTGAATAATACGTGTCTGATCCGGATTTAAAAACTCTCTCAGATTGCGGTTCTTTAATTCCCCCCGCAGAACGCCAAAAATTTCGTCTCCGGCAGGATTGGAATAGATGAAGTTTTCTTCCAGATCAACAATACCGATTCCATCAGTGAGGGATTCGAGAAGTATCTGATACTTAATTTCACTTTCGGCCAGTTGGTCTAAAATTTTTATCCGACCCGAAATATCAACCATATCAACCAGGCATTCCAGACTGTTTGGCAACGAAATACCATCAATCTGCACATTTGCCGGGATATTGTATTGTGATTTTAATGAAACTTTAGAACTGACTCTTTCCTTAGTTTTGAATATTTTGGATAAAAAAAGCTTAAAAACAGGTGAAGAATTTGCATCCAGGAAATCCAGGAGTGACTTTCCTTTTAATTCATCAGCGGGTTCGCCTAAAAATTTTGATGCTGTTTGGTTTAATTCGAGAATAATTCCATCGCGGTTAAGGGTAAAATAACCGGATGGTGCCTGGTTATAAAATTGGATATGCCTTTTCAGCTGATCTTGTGCCAGCTCTTTTTCAGCCGATAATTCATTAATTTTTTCTTCCAGTTTATACTGATCATCTTTTAGCTGATTAACCAGTCCCAGATATTCTCCAATAGTTTTTGGGTATAATACGTCAGGGTTATCGTTTCCCTGATCAGGAGTGTCTTTTTTCATGTTTTAGCTTTTGGAAGAAGAGTTTGCCCTGTTTTTCAAGAGGCTAAAATTCCTTCCGAAATTGGTGAAACTTCGATATAAAAGTAAAAATTATACCGAGCGATTTTGCATTATGGTTGAATTTCTTCAACCAGTGAAATTCTGCCGTTTCCCAAAGGCCATGCCCAATAAGTGTTTCCCTCTACAATTGGAATTTCTTCGTTATCAAAACGAATAATCCGGAATTCCTTCAGAAATAACGGATTCCAGAATGCCTTATATTTATTCTTTGTGTTGAGCTGATCAACTTCCACAGCGGCACCATCAACAATCTTAACTTTAATCATAACAACAAACACTTTCGATTTAAAAATAGAAACTCTCTCTCATTGATACCCGGCGATTTTTTACACTCCAAACGCCCTCATTTATGCATTGATTCAACCTTTATATTATCCAGACGATCCATTTTATTTATCACCACATTTTCGTTCCAAATTATTTATACTCGATGTGGTTTTATAACTGATTAAAAATGCATCAATCCTTATTCACATGGATTCGCCGGTCGGATGCTAAAAATATAATTCGTCAGGTATTCCTGTAAATTCTGCTGCAAAGTTGAGTTTTAAACTAACGAAAAAGACAAACATGAGTACCAACTTTGTAGCATATTTCAAATTTGCTACAAAGTTTCCAGGTTTTAGTGTTTTTTTATACAGGCTATACCATTTCCTTTCAATTTTTCAATTTGTAATATTCCGACGGCGAACCTGTTAACTGCGCCGGTAATTTCAGAATAATCGATGCTCCAAACTTATCATTCGTTATGGATAATGATCCATGGTA
>CAIPKZ010000393.1 GCA_903865775.1 uncultured Prolixibacteraceae bacterium
AGTCTGAAGGACTTTAATATGAATAACCGCCGGTGAAACCGGTGGAAATGAAATACACTAAATTTGGAACCCCGGAGTGGGTTCAATAATATCCAAATGGATTAAAATAATCTCTTCTAATAATTCCTTATCGCCTCAACTTCTTCAATCGTTTTGGGTTTTTCTTTCCCAAGACGTCGATAGCCGTTTTCGGTAACCAGAAAATCTTCTTCGTTTCGGATTCCCCCAAAGTTCCTGAATTTTTCAATTTCGGTCCAGTTTAGAAATTCGTTGAATTTTCCTTCTGATTTCCACTTGTCGATTAATTCAGGAATAAAATAGATACCCGGTTCAATCGTAAAAACGTGACCCGGACGAAGTTCTTTGGCTAATCTCAGAGATTTCAGTCCAAAAAGTGTACTCTTTGGCTCACCATCATAGCCCACCCAGATTTCGCCCAAATCCTCCATGTCATGCACATCCAAACCCATCATATGACCTGTTCCGCATGGAAAGAACAAGGCATGCGCTCCGGCAGCAACGGCTTCTGCAGCATTTCCTTTCATCAGTCCCAGTTCCTTCATTGAGTTGGTAATAGAAAGACAAGCTGCAAAGTGAACGTCCCTGAATTTTACTCCCGGTGCGATGGCTTGTATAGCAGCTTCGTAGGCAATCAGGCTAGCCTGATAGATCGTTTTCTGAATTTCAGTGAATTTTTTGCTTACCGGACATGTACTCGACAAATCTCCGGCATAATGCAATTGTGATTCAGCTCCCGCATCCAGAAGGAATAAATCACCTTCTTTCAACAGGTTGTGATGTACATGATTGTGCAAGGTTTGACCGTTGATGGTGGCAATAATCGGGAAGGCAATGTTACAATTTTGCTCCAAAGCAACCTCGTATACCCGGGCAGCAACCTGAGCCTCGGTCATTCCGGCCCGTGCAATTTTCATTCCTGCAATGTGCATATCAACCGATAAATCAACCGCCTTCTCGATTTCTGCGATTTCTTCAGCCGATTTGATTTCTCGCTGGCTTACCACTGCTTTTACCAGTGAAACAGATGCTTTACGATTAATCTGTTCCGGCGAAAGCTGAAGAAATTGCTGAAGTTTCAGCCTATTCTCAGGTCGGTAAGGAGGCAGAAAATGAATTTCTCTGCCTTTAGTTTGTACTTCTTTCAGGAAAGTATCCATACCTGAAAGGGGCTGCGCTTCAGAAATACCTGACTGAAGAGCACGTTCTAAAATTGTTGGCTGAGGTCCCATCCAGACAATGTCGTCGATGGTGTAGTCATTACCAAAAATAATCTGTCGCTGACTATCAACATCAATTATTGCTGCAATCGATGGGAAATCAATCCCAAAATAATATAAAAACGTGCTGTCCTGCCTGAAATGAAAGGTGTTGTCGGTATAATTCATGGGGGATTCATCATTACCTAACAACAGGATTACTCCTGAACCAATCTTCTCACAAAGAATCTTTCTTCTTTGACTATAAACTTCAGCTTTAAACATAGGTTTCCCCCTCTTTAGTTTGAAATATTATTCCTGATCGGGCAAAAAGTTAGGATACATGTAACTCTTTGGTGATACAAAATTTTCCTTGATGGTGCGGATTGAAGTCCAACGCAGGAAATTAAACACTGAACCTGCCTTGTCGTTTGTACCCGAACCACGAGCTCCGCCAAATGGCTGTTGACCAACGGTTGCGCCGGTTGGCTTGTCGTTGATATAGAAATTACCTGCAGCATTTTCGAGGCGTTTAGTCATTTTCTCAATGTTGTAGCGATCCTGTGAAAAGATTGCTCCGGTTAATGCATAGGCTGAAGTTTTATCCAGAATATCCAGTGTCTTGTCAAGGTCTTCATCTGCATAGACAAAAATAGTCAGAACCGGGCCAAAAAGTTCTTCAACCATGGTAATATAATCAGGTTTTTTCGCCAGAATCACAGTTGGTTCAATAAAATAACCCACCGATTTATCGCATTTTCCTCCAAAGATTACTTCGGCATCGGCGTCTTTGCGGGCAGCATCAATAAATTCTTTGAGTTTATCGAACGATGCTTCATCGATTACGGCATTGATAAAATTGGTAAAATCTTCCGGAGGTCCCATTTTTACGGTGGCCAGTTCGTTGCCGAACCGTTCGCGAACTTCATCCCAAATACTTTCAGGAATATATGCCCGTGAAGCAGCAGAACATTTCTGTCCCTGGTACTCGAATGAACCGCGCAACATGGCGATTGCCAATGCCTGTGGATCAGCAGTTGGATCAGCAAAAATGAAGTCCTTGCCACCGGTTTCACCTACAATGCGTGGATAGCTTTTGTATTTGTATATATTTTCCCCGATGGTTTTCCAGATGCTTTGGAACACTCCGGTTGATCCGGTGAAATGGATACCACCAAAATCAGGAGATTGCAGCATGACATCTGCGGCTGCCGGACCACCGACAAATACCAGATTGATCACACCATCGGGCAAACCGGCTTCGCGGAAAACTTCCATGATTACGGCTGCGGAATACACAGCTGTTTTCGAAGGTTTCCAAACCACCACATTGCCCATCATGGCAGGCGCGGCAGGTAAATTTCCGGCGATAGAAGTAAAGTTGAATGGTGTCAACGCAAAAATGAAGCCTTCCAATGCCCTGAATTCGTTGTAATTCCAGATTCCGGGAGCAGACTCAGGTTGCATTTTGTAAATGTCGGTCATGCAACGAACGCCGAAACGGAAGAAATCGGCCATTTCGCAGGCAGCGTCAATTTCGGCCTGATATGCGTTTTTCGATTGTCCGAGCATGGTTGCGGCATTGATTTTGGCACGATACGGACCGGCAAACAAATCAGCAGCTTTCAGGAAAATGGCCGCACGATGATGCCATGCCATGGAGTTCCATTTTTCGCGGGCATGCATGGCAGCATCAATGGCCATTTGCACGTGCGAGGCATCGCCCTGGTAATAATATCCTAGCGTATGATTGATATCGTGTGGAGGAAAGATCCGCACCCGGCGGTCGGTTGTTATTTCTTTCCCATCAATAACCATTGGAATTTCAAGTTCTACAGCTCTCAACTCACTGATCATTTTCTTTAACTCTGTTCTTTCCGGTGAACCAGGCGTGTAGCTCTTAATAGGTTCATTTTTGGCAACCGGGATGTTGAAGAATCCTTTTGACATGTTGTTATAAATTATATTAATAGTTGTTTTTGACTTTGTATTGATTCTGATAGATATGCTTTGACGGGCTTACCTTAAATTCGTCGAAATACTGATGGATAAGCGCATATAAATCAGGATCGTATTTCTTAAGTTCTTTCCGGGTGTTCAATTCATTGTGTTTTCCGTTGGGCTTTGGAACTTCTGCATTCACATTAAACCAATCCTGAACACCTTCGGCCCAGTATTCATAAATGTCGGTTTTGGCATACGTATTCGCGTATTTCCCATTGGCAACAGCCTGATTGAGCAGTTTTTCAAGCTTTTTATTGAAGGTAGTGTCAACCTGAATAATTCCAATTAAATGAATGGAGTGGGCAAATTCGTGAATCAAAATATCTTCAGCATGATATTTATCGATCTGGTATGCCAACAGATTTTCTTCAGCACAGGATGTCAGCGGCAATTCTAGGTCGCCACCCAAACCACGAGCGCGAAGGTCCCAGTTCAAAGTGGTATCGGCAGCCAGGTGAGCATGCTCCGGAATGTCAGTAGTTCCTTCGTAACGAGCCATTACCGAAACACGGGTTTTGGTTTTTACCATGGCATTCAACACATCTATAGGCAATTTGTTGGTCATGAACTTTACGATTTTCCATGCCTGAACCATGGCTGTATCAGGAACCCGCCACGAACTTGTGATGACAATTCCGTTGGCATTTATGTATTTTTTATAGAATCGATCGAGATGCAAAGAATCTGGTACATGGGTAATTGCCGGAATTATTTCAACAGAATTCTGAGCCCTGGTTACTGATGAAACAGAAACAATAGCAAAAAAAACAAGCGTTATTACAGCCAATACCTGTTTGATTTTCTTCATATTATTTTTTTTTAATCGTTTTTTTATCGATGACTCTATTCCGTCCGGGATGAAGTTTTTACTTTTTTCTTCAATGTCCCGCGGACGGCCTTCTTCATTTTCCTCTTTCCCCGGGTTTCATTTCTCTTCACCCGGGGTTATTCATATTTAACCCCTCCGGGGTATGGAATCTGCCTATGCGATGTGAATCCTAAAGCCCCCTCTTTTGGAGGGGGTTTGGGGGAGGCTCCTCTTTTCATCATTTGATCTTTACCATCCGATGTAAGATTTTTACTTTTTCTTCAATATCACGCGGACGGCCCTCTTCTTTTTCCTCTTTCCCCGGGTTTCGTTTCACTTCACCCGGGGTTATTCATATTTAACCCCTCCGGGGTAAAGAATCTACCTCTGCGATATGCATCCTAAAGCCCCCTCTTATGGAGGGGGTTGGGGGGAGGCTTATTTATTCCAGTCGGGGGTTGACTGATTATAGAAGGTTTTCACGAAGAAATCCCGTCGTTTTTGTTCGCCATAGGTTCCTCCGAGTGTATGGTTTGTTCCCGGAAGTACCACTAATTCAAAGTCTTTTTTGGCGTTAATCAGTGCATTGGCTACCTGCATGGTTGATGCCGGATCAACATTATCGTCCATTTCGCCCACGATCAGCAACAATTTTCCCTGAAGTTTCGACGCATTCACCACATTCGAACATTCGGCGTATTGCGGACCAATTGGGTATCCCATCCATTGTTCGTTCCACCACATTTTGTCCATTCGATTGTCGTGACATCCGCACGAGGATGAGCCTGCCTTGTAAAATTCAGGATGAAATAACAAGCCTGATAAGGTGTTTTGTCCACCGGCAGAGCCACCAAACAAACCAATCCTTGTGGTATCCATGTAACTGTATTTTTCAGCCGCAGATTTGATCCAGAGAATCCGATCAGGAAAACCGGCATCTTTCAAATCTTTAAAACACACATCATGAAATGCTTTCGAGCGATTCGAAGTTCCCATTCCATCCATTTGAACGATAATGAAACCCAGTTCTGCCAGGCCTGAATAGGCATAACTGCTAGGTTTAAAGCTTTTCTGGGCAAACGAACTTTGCGGTCCGGCATAGATATATTCAATGATAGGATATTTCTTATTTGGATCGAAATTCGTTGGCCGGTAAATGTTTCCCCAGATATCGGTCACTCCGTCACGGGCTTTGGCAACAAAAGGTTCAGGAGCAATCCAGCCTTTTGCCAGTACATCCGAAATGTCGGCTTTTTCCAGTTCCATCATCACCGAACCATCATCAGTACTCCGTAAAACGGTTACCGGTGGAGTCGTTACGGTTGAATAGGTATCGGCGAAATAGTTGTAATCGGCCGAAAAGTAAGCCTGATGCTCCATTTTTTCGGGAGTGAGGTCAACCAAATTGCCTCCATCCAGATTAACTTTGAAGTAATGAACGAAATACGGATCCTCATCGGGATTCATTCCCGAAGCTTTAAACAGGATAATACCTTTCTTTTCATCCACTTTTACCACTTCACGGACCATCCATTTGCCTTTTGTAATCTGGGCTTTTACGATGCCTGTTTTTCGATCGTAGAGGTAAAGGTGATTCCAGCCATCGCGCTCTGAAGCCCAGATGATTTCTCCGCGTTTGTCGAGGTCGTACCGGAAATATTTTCCACTACTGTAGTCGATAAAAGTTTTATTGCGCTCGTCAATGATCACATGCACTGCACCTGTTTTTCCATCAACTTCTAAAACCTGAAATACCTGATGACCGCGCTGGTTGAAATCGAAGGTAAATGCCGTACTGCTTTCATTCCATTTTGGATTCGATACATCAAATTGATTTTCGAATGGCTGCGTTTCTACCGGAATTTGCTCCAGATTCATCACATCGAATAAAGCCGGACGCTTGATTGGAAGCGCATCTCCGGGTTTCAGGCAATATCGTTTGTGTACAATCGGTTGAAGTTGCGTTTTGGGCGACGACTCAACAAAGTACATGTAGTGATCTTCGTTTTTGCGAACCTTGTTACAAGCCAGCTTTTTGGAATCAGGCGACCAGCTGAGGTATGACGAATAAAAATCTCCTTCGGAACCATCGTAACTGAGTTGCTTTTCTTTATTGCTGGAGGCACTTTTGATGTACACATTGTAATTTTTGATGAAAGCGATCCATAAACTGTCGGGCGAAGTAACCGGTTTATTGCCCAATTCATCGAACTTATCTCCCCAATAAGGTTGCGGAGTTTCCGGTTTTTCGATCGAATCTTTGGTCAGTTTATAATCTTTCAGGTTGCAGGTCCAGTAGGTTTTGCTAAATTCAAAATGAAACTTGTTGGCTTTCAGATCGAATTTTAGTCCTTTGAGCTGAACCGATTTGGGTGTGGTTTTAATTCCTTTCTGCAGGTTGAGCTGCTGAACCAGTTTTTCGGTGTCGAAAGCCGTTTTTTTAATCTTCTTTGCCGCATCGACCAGATAAACAACACCTCCGTCGCGGGTTTTCACCTGATACCAGAAGGTTGAAGTGGAATCAATCCAGGTCACATTATTAATCTGGTTATAAACCAAATCGTTCAGTTTAATGATTGAGTCGGCCCGCTGATAATCGGCCGGAGTAACTTGTGCCGATGCTCCAAAAGGTGCACCGGATAAAAGAAGTAGCGCAATGAGGCACCCTGAAATTCGTTTCAACATCTTTCTCGTTTTATATTTTTTTACTACTGACAAACGTATCCTAACAACTCCATGCCGGTACTTCTTGGGTCAGTTTTTCACTGGTTTAATTCCTAAAGGAACCAAAAGTTTCTAAATTATTTCAGCCAAAAATCAAGTAACGATTTTTGCTGTGATGATGCGTTTGGCTGCGGTTCTATTTTAAATGTCCTTTCAGTTTTGGAAGCCAATATCGCTTTAACCGGTACTGATGTACCGTCTTCATTAATGATTAAATCTAACGAATCGCCTGCTTTTTTTGTCTTTAAAATATATGCAAAAACTTCTTTGTTAGCCTTTTCACCTTCAATCTTTAGTACTTCGACATCATTCCCCAAACCAGCTTTCCAGGCTGGAGAGTTTCGTTCAACATTGAATAAGGTAAATTTGACACCATCTGTCCGGAATGACGCTCCAAAATACACTTTCCCTTCAACTTGGTGTGCAGTAGTGTCTATTGCCAACCCAGCCAAATCAAGGTATTTCGGGTAATCAATTGCTTGAACGGTGCTGGCATAATCGAAGATTTCGGTTAATGAAGTTCCGGCCGTTTTTTCACAAAGTGATTTAAATTCATCGTCGGTAAAACCACGCTTCAGGTCTTTGTAATATTGGAAGTACAAGCCACGCATCACATCGTCGAGCGATTTTTTATTTTGGGTAGCATTCCTGATCTTCAGATCAATAAAAAGTCCCATTGCGCAACCTTTGTCGTAATACGAAATGGTGTTGTTTCGGGCATCGCTGGTGGGATCAAAGAAATGAATCCAGGCATCAAAACTCGATGAAGTGACCGATTCCATTAAATGTCCCGGACGATTTTCGTATGCAGAAATGCTTTCAGTTAAATATTTGTAACACTCATTTCGGTCAATAATTCCGGCCCGATTTAAAATCAGATATTCGTAATAAACGGTAATTCCCTCCGAAACCCAAAGCATGTTGGTGTAATTTTCCTTGTCGTAATCGAAAGGCCCGAGAGCGATTGGCCGGATAGCTTTCACATTGTACAAATGAAAATATTCATGGGTCACAAACGACAACCAGCCTTTGTATCCATCCATATTGGTCGTGTCGCCCACCGAACCTGAGCAACTCAGCGCGCACGAATTCTGGTGTTCAAGTCCACCACCCCGACTTCCAAGCGTCAGGAATGTATAATGTTTGTATGGAACATCGCCGATGAGTGCTGTTGTTGTTTGGATAATTTTAGTCAGATCAGTTACAAATCTGGTTTTGCCGAGCGTATCCTCTTCACTGACAGCCAACTCATACGGAATTTTATTGACATCAAATTTAATTATCTGATGATTTCCCAATAAAATCGGGCAATCGAAAAGCACATCAAAATCCGAAGCAAAATAGGTATTGGGCTGATCAGATACCTCATCCAATCCGGTAGAAATGCTTTTCCAGGTTTTGTGCGGATTTAAGGTGACCAACGAAGCCTGACTGATTTGTCCGGCAGGAAACATGAAGATTCCGGTTGGCGATATAAATGCCTTGGAAGCATCGAGATACGATTCAACCACAGCTAATTCATTCGCATAGAAATCATATGAAATGATTACCGTTTTTTCTTTCTTCGTATTTACCCGCCAGGTATTTGTCTGGGTTTTGATGAAACTCAAAGGCAATCCTTCGACATTCATGGCCTTGAAATTAACCACGTTTTTCGATAGATTCTGAATTTTATAATAGCCGGGAGTCCAGACAGGCATTTTAAAATCAATGAAATCAACTTTCTGATCCGTACACGTTAGATCCACATGAAAGTAATGGTTGCCAGGCTGCTCCATAGAGACACTGAATTTATATTTAATGTCTTTGGGCAGCGAAGAGGAATCCATTCCATATCCAGCAATCGAAAACGAAATAGCCAGAACTATGAGCTGAATAGATCTTTGAATTTTCATTTCATTTTCTATTTGACGATGATTTTAAAAGTATCGGTTTGATTAACCGTTTGCACATTGATAAAATACATTCCCTGTTTTAAAATATTCGCAGTTGCAATTTCCAACTTACTCTCTGTAAATTTCTTTACAGAGTATAAAAGCTCGCCCTTCAGGCCAAATACACGAACCGTTTTTTCTCCCGCTAAATCGTTGCTGAAATCGATATTAATTGTGCCGTTGACATGAACAGGATTTGGATAAACTTGTACCTTACCTGAATTACTTAAGGAGATCGTTTCTAAATCTGTTGTTGCTCCTTCCGAAGGAAATGCTTCTTCCGGATCAGCAACATTAACAATTACAGATTGATAATCGTACCATTTTTTATATACACTGGCTTTATCGGTAATACCATTGACAAGCTGCAACTGGTACTTAAAATGAGCTTTTCGGGTTTGTTCGCCTTCATAAATGTAATTGGTATTGCAAATCACAGCAATTACAACACCGTTTGCCGGAGCTTTATCCAATTTCAGGCTGCAAAGACCACTCGATACCGGAGTGCTGTATACCGGTGTTCCATCGGTTGCCCGGTAACAGAGCTGACAGGTCATGTTCTGACCCATAGGGATAAAATTAACTTCAACTACGTCGCCGGTAACTAACAATGGGATTTGGTTTGCACCAGACCAACCGGGAGTTGTACGCGGTTCGGGAGTCAGAATTTTATTTTCTTTATCGAGCATCCATGTTTTTGCATAAGGGGTCGCAATCCACTTTGTACTGTTAATCCAGTATGGTTTATATTCAGCACCAATTGAGACTTTAAAATTGGCATCAAGCAACTTTTTAATTGCTCCACTCCATTCTTTCATGTCAATTAGAGCCTGTTTTGCCCGATATTCCATTATAACACGGCGTGTCTGCATGTCGCCTAATCCACCAGCCATTCCTTCCAGAACACGTCCAGGGCTGTTCCTCCAAATCCATGGGATGCTACCTTTACCAAGAGATTGACCCAGGAATACCGGAAATGTATTTCCATATTGGGTTCCTCCAAGTAAGTTTTTCCAGGTACATAATTGCTGGCCGCTGCTATTGTTCATGTTAACTCCTTCGGCGCTTGGTCCGCCAAAGGAACCATCTTGTAACCAACCGCTATAGCATTCAATAGGCATAAACGGTGAAATATATGGACCAGCATTCAGAAATCCCATAGAACTGAAATCGTTGGATTGAGTAGCTGCAGCTTCCTGTTGCAACCAGGTATTTCCACCTTCCTGAAACCAGGCCGCCTGCTTACATCCTGGCATATCGGCTAAAATAGAATGAATACCTTCATGAACCATTGCACCCATCTGTCCCTCTCGGTCTTTATAAGGACATTTAGGATCGAAACTGTAGATTGGATAATAGGATGCAAGAACACAGGCATAATCTCCTATTCCGCTTTGCCAACCGCCCAAAGCCAAACTGTCAGCATTATCAATGCATGAAAGTCCTGAACCGAAAAGATAAATGGCACTGCGGTAACCATCTTTTACACGTTTATCAGGTGGCCAACCCATTACATCGCGGAAATAGGCAAAATCTTTGTTCATGCGTGCAAGTAATGGAGTGATTGCTGCCTCGGTAATTTCATGTCTTTTATTTGGACCCCACTTAAAAGTCCACCAGCCTGACGACTGTGCACCAACAACCTGTTTGCAGTCATCGAGATCTTTTGTGGGTTCGGTCAAAGCAGGAAATTCATCCCTGAAACTATAATTTAGAGTTGGACTGTAAATTGGCCATGAATAAATTTTACTGGCATTGGAACCCGAACCCAGATATATCCAGATTGAACCGCTGGCTGCTGAGAGATTTTCAGAACCATCGATTGCTTTCACTGATAATAAAACATTGGCATTTGCTGTTAAATCGGTAATGACGGCAATCGTATCGGTTACAGTCATAAATACGGTATCATTTTTTAATAGCTGATAACCTGTAACCGCATTATTATCCGAAGATGGAGTCCAGGTAACCTTAATGCCTTTATCGGTTGTTTCCATTACTTTGGGTGTTCCCGGTGCCGAAGGTCTTACCACATCAGTTCCTCCTGAAATGGTTGTTCCCCAAACCCGAAATTCAAGTATTCCGGTCGACTGTTTCGTATTGATCATCGAGACCCTGATTTTTTCGGCTTTAATCTCACCCAGATGTACCTTGTTAAATGTATTCTTTACGCAGGGAACATCAGCAATCCGAACCCATTTAGAGGTTTCGTCATTGTAATATTCAAGGTAAGCAGAGTTTGGAGTTAAAACACCACCGGCGTCATCGAACCAGAAGATTTCCACCGTTTTTGCAATAAAAGTCTGACCCCAATCATATTGCACCCATTGAACAGTGTTTGGACTGTTCCAATTTCCGTAGGCTGTATGCGTTTTATCGTTTGAGCTCTTGGGAACAAAGCCATCGTTCACCGCATTAATATTTTCCCATCCTGAAACCAATGATGTGGTAGCCTTTGCGATTAATGCAATGTTTATACTGTCGGATGATATTTGCAGATTTTCTCGGGATGCAGTATTTGTTCCTGTGCTTATCAATTGCGAAGCATTTGCCTGAATCGTCAAAAGACAAAAGATAAAAGGCAACAGAGCAGCTAATAATTCATAGTTTTTTTTCATGGAGTTCCTTATTTTTTAATTCTTAAATGTGGCAATCTATTTGATCTTCCATTCCAGAATTCCTCCGGAATTGTCTTTTTGCAATTTGGCTTGTATGCGGAGTGCAGAGGTTTTCACCGGTTTAAATCTGACCGTATTGTAACAATCCAATTTTACCCCGAAAGTGTCCGAAGTTTCAACCGGTTTCCATTTTTTGTTTTTATCCTGATACAGCAATACCCAGTTTTCGGGGACGCGGTAATTGTCGTCGTAATGATCCATATTTAACCAATAGACTGAGGTTTCGGAAAGTGTAATTGGTTCTTTGAATTCGTAGTCAACCGTTTCTTCGGTACCTTTTTTGAGCCACCAGTTAAAATACGATTTGTCAGTATCACCGGAGTTTTTAGGATCAAAACCATCATTGAGGCCTGAAGCATATCCACTTGATGCCATTGTTTTTGCTGAATCAGTTAGAGATGCTATAGGCTTGATTGTCGCAACAGTTTCCTGACTTGGCATCCAGATTAGCATATTTGCAGTACCGCGGTTGTTCCACGCATAATATGGAATAGCCTTCAGGGTAACCGGTTCAACGGTCCTTGAATCACCTGTTTGAATAATTTTGCTGCCTTTCATCGAAAGGGTAACCACACCACCCAGCAGTTTTTCCTCAAACCGACTTTCAACCGGAGCTTCCGGCGAAACAAACTCGTCAAACATCCATTCGTTGTTGTTGTCCTTATCCTCGAAACAATACACAACAGGTCCACGCTGATAGGCAAGCTTATCTTTATCGTTGGAAACAAGCTGATTGGCGGCAATTTTCCGTACAGGCATTGGGAAAGAAATTTCCACCTGATCTCCCTTTTCCCAGTCTTCTTTCAAAATTGCATAGCCATTATAGAGCTTTGCATTGGTTTCCTTTCCGTTAATCCGGATGGTATATTCTTCTTTGTTCTGATCGGTAAAGCTGTACAGATCGGATGGTACTGCATTGTTGTGCGCCCATCCTGGGATACGGATTTTTAGTCCAAATTCATCATTGCCTGGTTTGTCAATTACAATGACTACTTTCCCGTCCCACGGGTATTGGGTTTGTTGGCTGATCCCGATGGTATCTTTTCCGATCGCAATCGAAGCATTTCCGGCGGCAAACAGGTTTACGTAAATGTTGTGCTCATCGGTTGTATAAACGTATCCGGGAACCGATGCCATAAAACGGGTAATGTTTCCGGGGCAGCAGGCACATCCAAACCAGGGAGCACGATCGTGGTTGTGAACCGACTCAAGTGGGTTATCGTAGAAATATTTGTCGCCGCTGAGCGAAACTCCTGAAATTACTCCGTTGTAGAGTGCCCGTTCCAACACATCAAAATATTTCGAACTTCCGTCATTCAGGAACAAACGATAATTCCAGTATACATTCGAGATGGCCGCACAGGTTTCACAGTAGGCGGTCATATTGGGCAATTCGTAGTTTGGGCCAAAGCCTTCGCCTTGCGCACGTGAACCAATTCCTCCGGTGATATACAGCTTTTTCGAAACCACATTTTCCCAGACCTTCTTTGCAGCATCCATCAGCGATTGATCCTTCATCAGCGAAGCGACATCTGTAACTCCTGAATACAGATATCCAAGCCGAACAGCATGACCGACGGCTTCTTCCTGATCAACAATGGGTTTATGATCCTGACTGTATTCATTCAATTTATGACCATCAGTTCCTTTTCCGGTTTGATCGATAAAGAAGCGGGCCAGTTTCAGGTATTTTTCTTCATTGGTTACGCGGTAGAGTTTTACCAAAGCCATTTCAACAATCGGGTGTCCTGAAGGCACTTTTTTCTGTCCTTCGCCTGCACCAAAAACGGTATTCACCAAATCAGCATTTTTCAACGCAATATCCAGCAAAGATCTTTTTCCGGTAGCCTGAAAATGTGCTACAGCAGCTTCGTAAAGGTGTCCGCAATTGTATAATTCGTGACTATTCAAACGATCCCAGCGACCTTTGCCGTACCAACCCTGAATCCGTGTGCATTTGTTGGTCAAACAGGTATATAAATAACCATCTTTTTCCTGAGCCGCTCCAATTAATACAATCAGGCTGTCGAGGTAATGATCCAGTTTTTGGTCATACTTAACCGCAAGCGCATATGAAGCGCCTTCAAGTACTTTGTAAACATCGGTATCGTCGAACGGGAAATCTCCTTTATGTTCGCCTTTGATCAAGCCGCCAGCCAACGCGAAATTATCCATGCGCCCAGTTTCTTCGCACTTCCCAAATGCGGAAGGTATCGAAACCGCTCGGTTAATCTCGATTTTTGGCGCCCAGAACTGGTCGTTCAGATGAACTGAAGTAAATGGCACAGGATTTAATGGAGTGCTTGTTATTGCTTCTTCTTTTTGGATACACGATCCAAAAAAAAGTGCGAGAGCAAGTATAAATGTGTTTTTCATCAAGATTCTAAATGACTGAATATTTGATTATTATAAATTCAATTTTCTAAAATGGTTCAACCCCTTCAGGGTTGCAACTTTATTTGTTGCATTAACCGTCCCGATACATCGGGACGGTTATTCAGATTTAACCCTTTCAGTGTTTCCAGAAACCAAAGTCCGAAGGACTTGAATATGAATAAGCTCCGGTA
>CAIPKZ010000394.1 GCA_903865775.1 uncultured Prolixibacteraceae bacterium
CGCAAAGGATGATTTCATTATTTTTTGAAAGATAACGAATGTGGTTGAAAGCCCGCAGTTTATCGCCTTTTTCGAGTGGAAACGGAACCCGTGGAAGCAGTACAAGAATTTTCATCTTACAAAAATAGAATTTCCTGCTTTTTATCGGGAAATTATTTGTTGGTAAAAACCTTCGAGCCTTATAATCAGTTTTTGGTTTGAATGGTCGCGAAAGACAAGCTGCCGGGCATTTTGGCCTAATGTAAGGCAAAAAGTCTCGTTTGTAACGCACTTTTTGATGCCATCAAAAAATTCTTCAGGAGTATCGGCAATCAGAATATTTTCACCGTTTTCGATATTGATGCCCTCGGCGCCAATACTGGTCGAAATTACAGCTCTTCCAGCGGCCATAGCTTCGATAATTTTAATGCGGATGCCACTTCCCGAAAACAAAGGCACAATTTCGATGGCTTTTGAATAAATAAACTCAAAAGCATCGTCAACTTCGCCAATTACTTCGAGATTTTTGATTTTGGAATTTGTAAGCCAGTCGGGCATTTCGCGGCCTGCCAGATAACATTTCAAAGCAGGAAATTCGCCAGTTACCAAAGGCCAGACTTTTTCGACAAACCATTTTATACCTTCTTCGTTTGGCATCCAATTCATGGCGCCAATGTGGAACAGCGATGGAAACTCGGTTTCGATGCCCGAATTTTCGGTGAAATTCTCAAGATTTATCCCGAAAGGAATGGCAATCACCGGGATTTTGCAGCCATGGCTCAAAAAATAGTCGCCGTCTTTTTTAGTGATGGTTGCAATTCCGTCGTAAAGATTGAGAACCCCAAGTTCGTAGTTTTTGAGTGTTCGCGAAAGATGATGAAGGTACCAGCTTTTGAGCGGGTTTTTAGTGATTTCGGCAACACGTTTCCAAATGAGGTGCTCGATATTATGAGACCTTAGAACAATCTTAGCTTTTGAATATTTCCTGATGGTTTCGATGTACGGGCTGATGTAGAGCGTTTCCAGCTGAACAATGTCAAATTGGTTCGTTTGATGATTCTTTTTTCAAGATTATTTATTTCAACGAGGTTGAATTGGGTAAGTTTGTAATAGGAATCTTTGAGTATTTCGGCTAAAGTCATGTGAAAAATTGTTTTTTTCAAAAATAGGTCTTTATAATCATTAAGCGGCAACTGAAAAGATGAAAAATAGTGGAGATGAAAATGAATTTGTCCATTTTCCCCATACCCGGACTGTTTGCATGGGTATAGAAAAAAAAATAGTGCGGATATATACGACTCCTTCGGGGTCATATAGCACTTCGCTCAAAGTATTCTATAAATATCTGTATCGCAATTCATCTTTCAGGAATTTAAGCCAATTTTAAGATTCTTCTAATCCTGCCTGAATAGAGGTTGCCGCATCTTTGTAAATAAAAAATACAACTATGATTTCAGCAACACACCTCCATGCCATGCTTATTCACTTCCCGATCGCCCTTTTAATGGCCGGTTTCTTTTCGGAAGTAATTGCCCTTTTCATTAAAAAAGAATTTTTCAAGGATGCAGCATTTTATCTTTTGATCCTTGGTGCACTGGGCGCAACAGCAGCCTATCTCACCGGAAGTTATGCCGGTGAAGGAATTGAAGATGGTCCTTTGAAGAATCCGATGGAACTTCACGAACAGGCTGCCACGATTACACTCTGGCTCGCCATTATTACAGCCTTGTTCCGGAGTGCTATTTATTATTTAAAATACAACCGGAGCTGGACCAAATGGCTTGGAATTATTCTTTTTGCCGCGCTGGCAGGAGGAGTTGCCCGAACCGGATACCTGGGTGGTCAACTGGTTTACAGCCATGGTGCCGGTGTTGAGCTGATGCTTCCAGATTTTAACAATTCCGGCGACGAAGATTAATTGCTTTCTCTATCTTTGAATTCCTATCATAACGAAATATCAAGAATGCGAATATTAATTGTAGAGGACGAACCTTCTATTTCCAATTTCATCAGGGATGGATTGGAGGAA
>CAIPKZ010000395.1 GCA_903865775.1 uncultured Prolixibacteraceae bacterium
AGGACTGCGCCGTACCAGATGCTGCAATCGCTTCCGGTTACCACATCGCCAATAATGACGGCTGTTTCAGCCAGGAAACAATTCTCTCCAAATTCCGGAGTTTTACCTAAAAGTGTTTTTATCAGTGCCATTTTCAGAATTCTTTTCAAATTGAACAACAAAGATAGAAAAAGGGTTGGGTGTAAAATGATTTGAATCACATACTATGAGCTTGCTTTTTCCTGTCAATAAAATGAAAAATACCTTATTTTGAAGGAAAATGTATAACGAAATAAATCGTTCTATCCTGTCTGTCTTATTAAATAATGGTTATTTTTGCTGCGTTTTAAAAAACAAAAACCAGTCAAAGGAAAATCACTTCAGATGCACATTTGTAAGATTCCTTACCAGAACGATCATAATTAATAAATATATCATCGCTCGTTACAACGAGTATAGATGAACAAGCAAGAGATATGTTTAATAACTCAAAAATTTAGAATGAAACACACAAAAGTAATTGAACTTGAAGAAGTTGCCATTCGGTTTTCCGGAGATTCGGGCGATGGGATGCAGTTGACCGGGACATTGTTTTCTGACACTTCGGCACTATTGGGAAACGACATTTCAACCTTTCCTGATTACCCCTCAGAAATCAGGGCACCACAGGGGACGGTAGGCGGAGTTTCCGGATTTCAGGTTCAATTTGGAAAAAAGAAAATTACAACTCCCGGCGATTTGGCTCACGTTCTGGTTGCCATGAATCCTGCAGCGCTCAAGGCAAATGCGGCCTTCATGAATCCTGGCGGAACCATCATTTTTGATGCAGATTCGTTCAATGACAAGAATTTAGAGAAAGCTCAGTTCAAAACCAATGATCCGTTTGCTGAATTAAAACTCGAGGATTTCTCCCTGATTCCAGTTCCAATTACAAGTCTCACCAAAGAAAGTCTGAAAGAACTGGAACTTGATAACAAGAGTGTTCTACGCTGTAAGAATATGTTTGCACTGGGATTAATCTGCTGGATGTTTGATCGTCCGCTGGATTATATTGAAAAATTTATTCAGTCGAAGTTCGGCAAAAAAAGTCCGCTGGTTGCCGAGGCAAACCTGCTTGTTTTACACGCCGGATACAACTATGGAATGAACCTGCAGCACATGACACCGCAGTACATTGTACATCCTGCACCCATCGAAAAAGGTATTTACCGCAATATTAACGGCAACAATGCTACGGCATGGGGATTTATTGCCGCCGCTGAAAAAGCCGGACTTCCATTATTTATCGGCTCCTACCCCATCACTCCGGCCACCGATGTATTGCAGGCTTTGGCTGAACGAAAAGATCTGGGTGTAAAATCATTTCAGGCTGAAGACGAAATTGCAGGAATTTGTACCACCATCGGAGCCGCATTTGCAGGTCATCTGGGGGTAACTTCAACTTCAGGACCTGGTTTTGCTTTAAAATCGGAAGCCCTCGGTCTTTCGGTAATGGCCGAATTGCCTATCGTGGTGGTGAATGTTCAGCGCGGAGGCCCGTCAACAGGTCTTCCAACCAAAACCGAACAATCCGATTTATTACAAACTTTATACGGAAGAAACGGCGAAAGCCCGGTAGTCGTTTTGGCTGCCAGTACTCCTTCCGACTGTTTTTATTATGCATTCCTCTCGGCAAAAATTGCCTTGGAACGTATGGTTCCGGTGGTACTTTTGACCGACGGATTTTTGGGCAACGGCAGCGAGCCATGGCGGGTTCCTATGATGAGCGAACTTCCTTCCATCACACCCAGAAAGGCAACAAATCCTGAAACATTTTTACCATATAACCGCGATCCTGAAACACTTGCCAGGGATTGGGCCGTACCCGGAATGGAAGGTTTCGAACACCGCATCGGAGGATTGGAAAAGAACAATGCCGGAGGTGTGAACCAAGATCCGGACAATCATCAGAAGAACAGTGAAATCAGGGCAGCCAAAGTGGAGAAAGTGGTTGATATGATTCCTGAACTCGAGCTGGCAGGAGAACCTGAAGGAGATTTATTAGTAGTTGGCTGGGGCGGTACATACGGACACATGATCAGTTCGGTGAATGCCATGCAGGAAGCCGGCAAGAAAGTTAGCCTGGCGCACTTCAACTACATTAAACCATTGCCCAAAAATACAGCTGAAGTATTCAGCAAATTTAAAAAAATCGTCGTGTGCGAATTAAACATGGGTCAATTCGCCAGCTATCTGCGCGATAAATTGCCTGAATTTGAATACCGTCAGATTAATAAAATGAAAGGCTTGCCTTTCTCGGTGTTTGAATTAGTTGAGAAATTTGAAAAAATACTGGAGGCTTAATCATGACAAAATTTAATTATACTGCCAAAGATTTCAAAAGTGCTGCTGAAGTTCGCTGGTGCCCGGGTTGTGGCGATTATGCCATTATGAATGCAGTTCAAAAAACTATGGCCGATATGGATATCGCGCACAAGGATTTTGCCGTGATCTCCGGAATTGGCTGCTCTTCGAGGTTTCCGTATTACATGAATACATATGGTTTTCATACCATTCACGGTCGTGCAGCGGCAATCGCTTCAGGAGTAAAATCGGCCAATCCGGCTTTAACGGTTTGGGTCATGACGGGCGATGGCGACTCGCTGGCCATCGGTGGAAACCATTTTATTCACTTAGTTCGCCGGAACATCGACATCAACCTGGTTCTTTTCAACAACAAAATATACGGTTTGACCAAAGGTCAGTATTCGCCTACTTCCGACCGGGGTAAGATTACCAAAACCTCGCCGTTCGGTACCATCGAAGATTCGTTTGTACCAGGCCAGCTGGTTTTGGGTTCGCGCGGTACGTTCTTTGCCCGTGCTGTCGACAGCAACGTAAAACACACCCAGGAAGTACTGGCTGCAGCAGCCCTGCACCAGGGAACATCGGTCGTTGAAGTGCTGCAAAACTGCGTGATTTTCAATGATGGTATTCACGATTACGTATCAGATCCTAAATTCCGCTCCGAACGTCAATTGTTCCTGAAAGCAGGGCAGCCGATGATTTTTGGTGAAGAGGAAGACAAAGGTTTAATTTATGACAATGGCAGACTGAAAGTGGCAAAAATCGGGGAAAATGGAATTACCCGTGAAGATATTCTGGTTCACGATCCGGCAGACGACAACATTGGGCTACAGGTTGCGTTAATCAATATGTCACTTCCTGAATTTCCTGTTGCCATGGGAGTTATCCGCAGCGTGGAAGCACCGGTTTACGATCAGGAAATGAAAAAACAGATTGAAACAGTTCAGCAAAAACGAAGAATTACCTGCATGGACGAACTGCTCCATTCGGGAAATACATGGACCGTTGACGGTGAAAATTGCGACGAACCGGTGAAGTTTTTCAACCAGAAATGTTTTGAATAGATAACATTTAAGTTTTATATACCGACAAGGCTAAGCAGGAAAACTGTTTAGCCTTTGTTTTTTACTATACTGAATATTTTTGAAAATTGATAATTTCAGGTTTTATTACTATGTTTATTCACCGATAAAAAAACAAATTAATCTTTCAAAAAGTCACCGATGAAAAATATCCTAAAAGTTTCGATTTTCTTTTTAGTTATCTTCCAGTTTTCAGGCTGTAATTCCAGAAAAACTGACAAAAAAAGTGATGATTATCAACTGGTCTGGAGTGACGAATTTGACTACACCGGACTTCCCGATTCGAACAAATGGATCTACGACACGGAAGGAAATTCTGCAGGTTGGGGAAACAACGAAGAACAGATTTATACGATTGGCAGAAAAGAAAATACCTCGGTAGCAGATGGCAAATTGACAATTACAGCCATCAAAGAGGATTTTGAAGGAAAGAAATTTTCTTCAGGACGTCTAAAATCCAAGGCTGACTGGCAATGTGGTCGGGTTGAAGTTCGGGCTAAACTGCCTGCAGCAAGAGGAACCTGGCCGGCAATCTGGATGATGCCTGGCGGCTGGACTTTCAAGGATGGCAACTGGCCGGATGTGGGTGAAATTGACATCATGGAACATGTCGGTCACGATTTGAATGTGATTCACGCCTCCGCCCATTCGAAAGATTATCAATGGCAGGTGGGAACTCAAAAAACTGGTGTCATTACCGTTCCTGAATCGACCGAAAAATTTCACAGTTACATTTTGGAATGGGCTCCTGATGTTATGAAGGCTTTTGTTGACGACAGCCTCTATTTTACCTACCACAACGAAGGACTTGGAGAAACGAAATGGCCTTACAACAAACCATTTTACCTGATTCTGAATGTTGCGGTTGGCGGCGCCTGGGGCAGCATGAAAGGAATTGACGACAAGGCATTCCCACAATCCATGGAAATCGATTACGTGAGAATCTATCAGAAAAAATAATTTTCAAAGAATACCTCAACACAGACCAGAATGAATAAAAGATCAATTTATTTAGGCAATGTACTTTTGAAATCCGGAAAGGATGAAATTAAAGGACAGTTCACAGAAATAGATAACGAAATATTCTATAAGATCAGCCACAGCAACCAAATGCCTGATTTCTTCATGACCATTGTCAGCGATTCAGACCACTGGATGTTTATCTCGAGCAACGGTTCTTTGTCGGCCGGAAGAAAAGACCGGAATAACGCCCTGTTCCCATATTACACAGTAGATAAAATCTATGATTACAAAGGATTAACCGGAAGTAAAACATTCCTGCTGGTCGATAAAAATGAGAAAACTTCCCTGTGGGAACCATTCTCAGACGAATCGGCAAAAATTTATAGGATTCAGCGAAATCTTTATAAAAACATCTACGGAAATAAAATCATTTTTGAAGAGATTAATCTCGATTTGGGTATCGGATTTCAATATGGCTGGCACAATACCGAAAAATTTGGTTTTGTAAAAAAGTCAGAAGTAGTCAATTTGAATGCAGAACCTGTAACGATTGAAATCCTAGACGGAATCACAAATATTCTTCCCAATGGGATCGATTTTGATTTTCAGAATGCATACAGTAATTTATCGGATGCCTACAAAAAAAACGAACTCCTGAAAGAAACCAAACTGGGTTTGTATATGCTGAGTTCTATTCCGGTTGACCGGGCAGAACCAAGCGAATCGCTTAAATCAAGCACCGTTTGGCTTTGTGGATTGGATACTGACGCTAAAATTCTTCTGTCTAACAGGCAGCTTGAAAACTTCAAAAAAGGAATTTCGCTGGAAGAAGAAACAGATATCCGAGCAAGCCGGGGAGCATATTTTGTCAATACAAAATTTGAACTGGCCAAAGATGTGAAAAAGAACTGGATGATTGTTGCCGAGATCAATCGGGACAGCGTTGATGTAGCCAACCTCAATCATTTTATAAAAACTGCCATTGATCCACAGAAACAAGTCAATGACGATATCGACCAGGGTACCGCAAACCTAAAAAAAATCGTTTCCAAAGCCGATGGCATGCAAATGGGCAACGACGAATTAAGTTCTGCCCGCCATTTTTCGAATACCCTTTTCAATGTCATGAGGGGTGGAATTTTCACCACAAACTACACGATTGATACAGCAGATTTCAAGCTGCATATCGGGCAAATAAACCGAAACATTTCTGCAAAACATCAAAGCTGGCTGGATAAACTTCCGGCGGAAATCAATTATCTGGAATTGACCAAACTCGCAGAAGAGCTGTCAGATCCCGATCTGATCAGGATTTGCTACGAATATCTTCCACTTACATTTAGCCGCCGGCATGGCGATCCGAGTCGCCCGTGGAACCAGTTTTCAATCGAAACAAAAAATGAAGACGGCAGCCCAAAACTGAATTATCAGGGCAACTGGCGCGATATTTTTCAAAACTGGGAAGCGCTGGGTTATTCGTTTCCTGAATTTCTGGAAGGAATGATCAGCAAATTTTTAAATGCAAGCACTGCCGATGGTTATAATCCTTATCGAATCACCCGCGAAGGCATCGACTGGGAGAGTCCCGATCCGCACGATCCATGGGCATACATTGGCTATTGGGGCGATCATCAGATTATTTATCTCCTGAAACTTCTCGAATTATCGCAGGAATTCCATCCGGGCAAACTGGATCAATTGCTTGAAAAAGAAATATTTGCCTATGCCAATGTGCCCTATCGTATAAAATCATACGCTGAAATCGTGAAAAATCCGAAGGACACGATCGGATTTGATTTTGATTTGAATGATAAAATCAAGGAGCTGACCAGAAAAACAGGTGCTGACGGCCGTTTATTAAATAGTGATGACGGCAGCATTTACCGGGTTAACCTGACCGAAAAAATCCTGGCTACCCTTCTGTCCAAATTAAGCAACTTTATTCCTGAAGCCGGCATCTGGCTCAATACGCAACGTCCAGAGTGGAACGATGCCAATAACGCGCTGGTAGGCAATGGCGTTTCGATGGTGACTCTCTATTATTTACGGCGTTTCCTGAAATTCTGGTCAGAACGGTTCAACGAATCTGCAAGTACGGAAATCTCTGTTTCAGAAGAAGTCGAAACCTTATTCGATAAGATATTTACTCTTTTTGCTGAAAATACAAAGCTCTTAACAACCGGGTTTTCAAACGATGAAAGACGTCGTTTGACCGACTCTTTGGGTGAAGCAGGAAGCAATTTCAGAAATGCATTTTACCAAAAATCTTTCTCCGAACGGAAAAAGTCGGTTCAGGTAAAAACATTGCTCGAATTCACCCAGCTTGCTTTGGAATATATGGACCAGTCGATAAAAGCAAATAAACGGGAAGATGGGCTTTATCATTCTTATAACCTGATCTCATTTTCAGACCAAACTATCTCGATTCGTCATTTATACGAAATGCTCGAAGGACAGGTGGCTGTTTTAAGTTCAGGTTACCTTTCGGTTCAGGAAAGTCTGGATGTGCTTGACGCATTAAAATCAAGCAGTTTATTCCGTAAAGATCAGTACAGTTACCTGCTTTATCCCGACCGCCAATTGCCGCTATTCATTCAGAAAAACAACATTCCTGTTGAGAAAATTAATTCGTCGAAACTTCTGGAAAAATTAATTGCCGAAAACGATTTATCCATACTGAAGGCCGATGATTTGGGCAACTACCATTTTAATGGTGCATTCAGAAATGCAATGTTTTTGGAAAGTGCGCTCAAAAAACTGAATCCTGAAGAATACAGCGAACTCCTTTTCGAAGAAAAGGAAAAAGTTCTGGCAATTTATGAAACGCTTTTTGATCATCAGTCGTTCACCGGTCGTTCGGGAACCTTCTATGGTTACGAAGGATTGGGAAGTATATACTGGCACATGGTGGCCAAATTGTTGCTCGCTGCGCAGGAATGCTTTTTCAAAGGTATTGACGAAGGTGCCGATCCGGATTTGGTAAGCCAGATCAAGGATCACTACTATGAAATTAAAGCTGGAATTGGCTTAGGCAAATCACCTGAATTATACGGTGCATTTCCAACCGATGCCTATTCTCATACCCCCGGAAATGCAGGCGCACAGCAGCCGGGAATGACCGGACAGGTTAAAGAAGACTTTCTTTCAAGAATGAGGGAACTGGGAATTTACATCGAAAACGGGGAAATCGCATTCAGGTTTTCAATGATCAATCCAAATGAATTTTTGGTTCAGAAAAAGGTATTTGAATATTTCGATTTGAAAGATGAAAAACAGCAAATCATTCTAAATGAAGGTCAACTTGGATTTACTTTCTGCCAAGTTCCTGTCATTTATACGATCTCGCAAGAAGATAAAATCAAACTAACCAAAAACGACGGAACCTGGATTGAACTCGCCGGGAATACGATCAAACATGATTGGAGTGTAAGTTTGTTTGAACGCGAGGGAAAGTATAGCCAGATTGAAGTCTCATTCCGGAAGTAACTATCGAAATTTAATCTCTATAAATCTAACTAAATGGCACATTTCAAAACAGCTCCTGAAGATGTTGTCCCTTTTGGACAAAAACTCGCATTTGGATCGGGTTCACTGGCTAACCAGTTATTGCCTGCGGCCTTGGGAATCTTTATGGTCATATTGGTTCTGGCGCTAAAAATGAATCCGTTACTGGCCGGATTGCTGGCTGCACTTCCGCGACTGATGGATGCCATCATCGATCCGATCATGGGATATATCTCCGACAATACCCGATCGCGCTGGGGCAGAAGAAAACCCTACATCTTTTTGGGAAGCATTATTTCCGGGTTAACTTTTATGGTCATGTGGCAACTTTATCCCGAAAACTCCCAGACCTATAACTTCTTCTACTTTTTAAGCTTATCGATGCTTTTTTATGTTGGTTATACCATTTTTGCCGCACCTCTCATCGGTTTGGGTTATGAAATGAGTCCCGATTACCACGAACGCACCCGATTAATGGCCGTCTCACAGTGGATGGGACAAATTGCCTGGATGATTGCCCCCTGGTTTTGGGTAATCATATACGACCAGCGGTTTTACAATACCGCTCCGGAAGGTGCAAGAAACCTGTCGATTTGGGTTGGCGGATTATGCATGATTCTGGGAATAATGCCCGCCCTGTTCTGTAAAGAAATGCAGCTTCCGGAAAGTATCGGAAAGTCGAAATTATCGGTAAAAGATCTTGCCGCCAACACCAAAGAATTTATCGGGGCCATCAAGCAGACCATTACCTGCAAGCCTTTCATGAAATTATGCGGAGCAACTTTCCTGATTTTTAACGGATTTCAGACAATTGCCCAGTTTGCTTTTTTTATCATTATTTTTTACCTCTTCAAAGGTGACACCGGTGCTGCTGGTCAGTGGCCTGCATGGTTTGGTACAATCAGTGCCGTGGCAACCGCCATTCTGGTTATTCCGGTTATTACTTTTATTTCACAGAAAGTCGGGAAGAAAAATGCGTTTATAGTAGCAACCTTAGTCTCAATGATTGGGTATGCTTTAAAATGGTGGGGTTTTAATCCGGCCAATCCCTGGCTGATGTTTTTGCCGATTCCTTTCCTTTCTTTTGGTATTGGTGGTTTATTTACACTGATGATGTCGATGACTGCCGATGTCTGCGATCTGGATGAATTAAATAACGGTACCCGCCGCGAAGGGACTTTTGGAGCTGTTTATTGGTGGATGGTGAAACTGGGAACAGCAGTTGCCTTACTTACCAGTGGTGCAGTTTTGAACTGGGTTGGATTTGACCAGAACGTAACTGTGCAATCAGCAGAAACAATTACCCACCTGCGTATCGCCGACATTATAATTCCTATAATAACCGGAATATTTGCCATTCTGATCATGTGGAAATATGATGTTACAGAAGAAAAATCGCATGAAATCAGGGAAGCATTGATTTTACGGCGAGGCAAATTACAGCAACAGGGAGAAAACGAAGATGCAGATATTTCATAAAGCTTTACCAGCAAACAATTCCATACCATGAAGCATATTTCGGTCCTTCTTTTTTCATGCTTTTTCCTTTTATGCCTGAACAGTTTAAGAGCTGATGTAGTTTCCGTCTCCGGAAGGCAGATCCTTGTAAATGGCGCTCAGTTCACAATCAAAGGGATCTGCTATCACCCGGTACCCAAGGGAACTAATAAAGTTAGCTTTGGCAACCTGAAAGAAGACCTGGCCTTGATGAAAGAAGCCGGGATAAACACCATCAGGGTTTATGAACCTATACCAGATCGTGCGGATCTTGATCAGATTCAGGCAGCCGGACTCAAGGTTATTATTGGTTTCGGGTACAATCAGGATGGAAAATTTGATATTCTTTCCGGAACATTTGCCGATTATGTCGAAACTTTCAAAGATCATCCGGCTATACTGTTCTGGGAACTGGGCAACGAATACAATTATCATCCCGAGTGGTTTGGCGGTGCTATAGAAACCTGGTATAATGCGTTGAATAATGCAGCTGAAAAGATTCATCAGATCGATCTTTCTCACCCGGTTGCAACAGCACACGGCGAATTACCCAAAGCAGAGGTACTTTCCTTATGCCCGAATGTCGATGTCTGGGGTATGAATGTTTACCGCTGGGATAATCCTGAAGAAATATTCCCGGCATGGAGTGCACTCAGTACAAAACCCATGTACCTCTCCGAAGCAGGTGCCGACAGTTATATGACGGCCAAAATGAATGGATATGAACAGGGAGAAAATGAAAAAGTTCAGGCTGATGCCACCCGCAATATTCTGAACGATATTTTCAGATTCCGGGAAATTTGTTCAGGAGTTGCCATCTTCTCATTTTCGGATGAATGGTGGAAAGCCGGCAAAAACGAAACGCAGGAACCCGGAGGATGGGCTCCTAACAGTGGAGGTGTTCCTTATGACGGGGCCGCCAATGAGGAATATTGGGGAATAGTAAAACTGGATGGCACAAAGAAAATTGCTTTCGATGTGGTGAAAGAAAAATACAATTCAATGCCCTAACCTTCGTAAACTATAAACTAAGCAATTTAATAACTGCAAATTATAAAACGAATGTTAGAAAATCCTACTCATACAAATGATTAATAAACTACAATTCAAAACTTCGCTTTTTTTAAGCCTCCCCTTTTGGGGGAGGTTTGGAGGGGGCTTCTAAACTTTATACTATGAATTCAATCGCAACAAAACTTTCGATCAGGGAAAAAATCGGTTACAGTCTTGGTGATACCGCATCGCACTTTGTGTGGGATATGGTTGGTTTCTGGCTCTTGTTTTTTTATACCGACGTTTATGGAATTTCAGCTGCTGCAGCAGGAACCATCATGCTGGTCGCCCGATTCTGGGATATGGCCATCGACCCGGTCATTGGCATTGTTGCTGACCGGACCACTACCCGTTGGGGTAAATTCCGTCCGTATATTTTGTTCGGGGCCATTCCTTATGCCGTTCTGGCCATTTTAACTTTCACCACCCCAAATCTGGGCGAATTTGGAAAAATTATATATGCCGGAGCTACCTATGTTCTATTAATGACAGCCTATGCAGCCATTAACCTTCCTTATTCGGCTCTTGGAGCAGTTATGACAGACGATACCTATGAGCGGGCCGGATTGAACACCTATCGGTTTATCGCAGGTTTTACCGGACAATTTATAGTGACCGGACTGGCACTGACTTTGGCTGAATTTTTCGGCGGAGGCGATAAGGCTCAGGGATTTCAGTACACCGTATTTCTGTTTTCAGGACTAAGTCTGGTTTTCTTCTTTATTACGTTTAAAACAACCAAAGAACGGGTTCAACCTCCAAAAGCTCAAAAGAATTCGCTAAAAGAAGATATCCGGAATTTGTTCAGCAACAAGGCATGGGTCATTCTGGCACTGGTAGGTATTATTTCGTTCATCATGTTTGCCATGCAAAATGCGGCTATCGCATACTATTTCAAATATTATCTGGGTAAAGAAAATAATGTGCAGCTTTTCAATGTGATTGGAACCGTGGCTTTGATTGTGGCTTTGCCGCTATCAAAACCTTTAGCCAAACGATTTGGAAATAAAAACGTATTTATTGCCAGTTCATTAATCTCAGGTTTGTTTTTTATTCTCATCTACTTGCCGGGAATAAGCGATTTAACTACAATCTATGTATTCAATATCATAGCTAAAATGGCCTATGCACCTGCAGTTCCGCTACTCTGGACCATGATTGCCGATTCGGCAGATTACGGAGAATGGACAACCGGACGTCGCGCAACAGGACTATACTTCTCTGCGGCGGTATTTGCACAAAAAGCTGGCTGGGGCATTGGAGCTGCCATTGCAGGATGGATTCTGGCTGTTTCAAATTTTGTGGCCAATGCAGAACAAACACAGTCGGCCATAACTGGCATCAAATTATTGGTTTCAGTTATTCCAGGTATCCTGTACATGTCGTGTGCTTTGTTTATGATTTTCTATAAGATCGATTCCAAAACCACCGATTTGATGAAAAAAGAGCTGGATGCGAGAAGGTTGGCTGAGTAAATAAATTTCATCTTTCAATGCAAATTTAATGGTCAACAAAACCAGAAACATTTTCTTTAGCTTGAGTTTTTATTTAGGAGTTTTACTCATTCTGGCGCCTACAGTGCTTTATTCTCAAGTAAAAAGCAAAAAGCGCGGCATCGCATACGGGCATCTTTCGGAAGCTGATATGGCTGCTGTTTCGAAAAGCCTTTCTTGGTGGTATAACTGGGATTATAAGCCTGAAAGTACTGTTGCAAATGTTTTTCAGAACTATTCCATGGACTTTGTACCGATGACCTGGAACGGATCGTTTAATGAAACCGGATTACGTGCTTTTTATGCCAGTCATCCAAATGCCAATTATTTACTGGCATTTAATGAACCCAATTTCACCACACAGGCCAACCTTAAACCTTCTCAGGCAGCGGCATTGTGGCCCAGACTGGAGAAAATTGCCCGGGATTACGGATTAAAAATTGTCAGTCCGGCTGTAAATTATGCCGACAAACCCGTGACCGAAAACGGAGTAACATTTTCTGACCCGTTTGTCTACCTCGATGCCTTTTTTGCTGCATGTCCCAATTGTCAGGTTGATTACATTGCCGTACACAATTACATGTGCTATACCAGTGCCTTGTCCGATTACATCAGGAAATTCAAAAAGTACAAAAAACCAATCTGGCTGACTGAATTTGCCTGCTGGGATCAACCGACCATTACGCTGGACATGCAAAAAGCATATATGTTGGGTGCCATTGATTACCTCGAAAGCGACACTTCGGTTTTCAGATATTCATGGTTTAAAGGCAATCGCTCCGGAGCTTATCCATACCTCGATCTGTTTAAACCCGCCTCAGGGCAAATCACCGACCTGGGAAATATCTATCTGAATTTCAATCCGGTACGCGATACGGCCAGTTATACTGTTCTTCCGGCACGAATGGAAGCCGAAAATTACACCACCATGTCAGGAATCACCATTGAAGCAACCAAAGACATTTCGGGAATTGTCGATGTAACCAAAATAGATGCCAGCGACTGGCTCGAATACAACATCGATGTGCCGGTAGCAGGTGATTACAATGTGTTTTTCCGTTTGGCGGCCAGCTCGGCTACCAGTCTCGCTATCCGAGAAAACGGAACTATACTGAAAGTCCTTCAGATTGCTTCGACCGGAGGAACCCAAATCTGGAAAACCCTCACAACAAGCGCAACACTTAAAGCTGGAAAGCATAAATTACAGGTATTCACCAACAAAGGGTTATTTAACCTGAACTGGCTTGAAATAACAACTGCCAGTCAGCCAACTTTTGCCGCTGAAACAGAAATGGCGGATTCACGGGTTTATCCGAATCCGGTGAGCGATAAGTTGTTCATTGAATCGGCAAATCAGTCAGGAGAATCAGTTGTTACAGTACTTGATTTAGCTGGACGGGTGACTTTCAGCAAAATGTATCCGGAAGAAAATTCCATGTTTGAGATTGATTTTAGCAGTTACCGAAGCGGCTCATACATTGTGCAGGTAAAAAATGACAGTAAAATATCCAATCATCTGATTGTAAAATAAATGACACGGGACGACATTTCTAACATCCGGTTACAAAACCAGCAGATTGCTTCAGGCAAATTCAAAAATGTACAGGATCTGGTTCACTGGATGGGAGCCATGCAGGCGCAGGATTTCAGCATGGTGAATTGGGCATTGGGAGTCCGCTTACCCGAGGCCACCGAACAAACAATAGCCGAAGCCTATCGCCGGAGAGAAATAATCAGAACTCACCTGTTAAGACCGACCTGGCATATCGTATCATCCACAGATATTTACTGGATACTTGGTTTGACAGCTCCCCACATTAAACGACTACTTCGCTCACGGCACAGAGATCTTGAACTCAGCGAGTCAACAATTAACAAAAGCAAATCAGTGGTTGAAAAATTACTGGTTGGAGGAAAACATCTGACCCGTGAAGAAATAATGTTAGAGCTCCGGATGGCAGGAATTTCTACTGAAGGACAACGTGCATCGCATTTGATGATGATCTGCGAATTAGACGGGATTTTATGCAGCGGAAAGCCAAATGGCAAAATACAGACCTATACTTTACTCGAAGAGTGGGTGCCAAAAACCAGTTCATTTAACCGCGAATCTGCTCTGGCTGAACTTGCTAAACGATACTTTACCAGCCATGGTCCGGCAACCATTCAGGATTTTATCTGGTGGTCGGGATTGCCCGTGAAAGATGCTAAAAATGCACTGGAAATGATCAAATCGGATTTTATTTCAGGAAAAATTAATGACGTGATTTACTGGCATTCGGGGTCTGTTCCAGATTCAGTCAATCAGGTCGGGAAAGCTTATTTGATTGCGGCATATGACGAATTCATTATCAGCTATCGTGACCGGAGCGCATCACTTTTGGTTGATGACCACAAAAAGGCAATTTCTGAAAATGGTTTTTTCAGACCAATTGTAGTAGTCGATGGAAAAGTATGCGGAACATGGAAACGCCAGCAAATGAAAGACAAAATTTTAATTTTTCCGGAGTATTTCAGGTCAATTACATCAAAGGAAAAGGAACAAATCGAGGAAGCTTCAAAACGGTATGGGCATTTCCTGAATCAAGAAACTGAACTGATCAATCAGTCCGTATAACATATATTTCTGAACATCGATTCTGTATTTTTGTTGTTAACAGCAAAATCAAATATCCGAAACAATGATTATCGTTATTTCACCAGCCAAATCACTTTACGAGAAATGTCCAATTCAGCTTGAAAACTACACATCGGCTGATTTTCTACCTGAAGCTGAAAAAATAGTCTCGGTTCTGAAAAAGAAAAAACCCGCGCAACTGGCCAAACTGATGGACATTTCCTCCAAACTGGCAGAACAGAATTTTTACCGTTTTCAGGAATGGTCGCTCCCATTTACTCCTGAGAATGCATGGCAGGCCGTATTGATGTTTAATGGTGATGTTTACCAGGGAATGAAAGCCGAAACCTTCACTCCAAAGGAATTTGATACTGCACAGCAACATTTGCGGATACTTTCCGGAGTTTACGGATTACTGAAACCACTTGACCTGATTCAACCCTACCGGCTCGAAATGGGAACCAGCATTTCAGTTTCCAGGAAGAAAAATCTATATGAATTCTGGAAAACGAAAATCACAACCAAATTAAATCAGGAACTGTCGGAAACCGGACAGAAAGAATTGATCAACCTGGCTTCGAATGAATATTTCAGTGCCATCGATACCAAAAATTTAAAAGCCAGAATTATCACTCCTGCATTTAAGGAACACAAAAATGGGCAGTACCAAATGGTATCGTTCTTTGCAAAAAAGGCGCGGGGATTGATGAGCCGCTTTATCATTCAGAATCAAATTTCGGATCCGGAAGAAATGAAAGCGTTTGATCTGGATGGATACTACTACAATAATCAACTCTCTAAAGGAGACAACTGGGTGTTTACAAGATAGAAGAGCAGTACACAAAGAGTTGCCGCAAGAAAATCAATGTCAATATTGGTCATTGATGGTCATTTTTAGTCATTGATGGTGAAAAATGAGAAATCAAATATCAATTAATGACGCGAAGCAAATGACAACAAATGACAGAATTGTTTGGCTAATACCGCAAACCCGGAGTCAGGTAATTTTGAACATACTCTTCAATACCAAGTTCGAGACTGAAAAATGGTTCGTTGTAGCCAACACGCTTCAATTTCTGAATATTCGCGCAGGTGTAATACTGATATTTGCCACGCAGATCTTCCGGAGTATCGACAAAACCAATTTCCTCATCTTTTCGCATCGATTTAAAAACTGCTTTGGTTAAGCTGAGATACGAACGGGCTTCGCCTGTACCTACATTGTAAACACCTGAATCTTTGCGGTGATTCATGAAAAACAGAATCACTTTGGCAATATCTTCCACATAGATAAAATCGCGCGACTGTTCTCCGTCTTCGAAATCAGAATGGTGTGAACGGAAAAGATCCATTTTCCCGGTTTCAGAAATGGTATTGAATGCCTGAAAAATAACGGAAGCCATACGGTCTTTGTGGTACTCATTCGGACCAAAAACATTGAAGAATTTTAATCCTACCCAGAAGGAAGGCTGTTGCCGTTGTTCGAGCGCCCAGCAATCAAAATCATGCTTCGACTTCGCATACAAATTCAAAGGCTTCAGTTCCGGAATCAACGAATGGTCATCATCGAATCCCTGGTTTCCGTCGCCGTAAGTTGATGCCGAAGAGGCATAAATCAATGGCAAATCATACTGAATGCAGGCATTCCAGATATTCTGAGAATATATGAGATTAAGTTCCTGGTAAATTTCAGCCTCCTGTCCTACCGTGTCGGTTCGGGCGCCTAAATGGATAATCATCCTGACAGACTGCTCATGATCGGCAAGCCAATCGAAGAAAATATCCCGGTCGACTATTTCCGAATAGATTTTTGAGTTGTAATTCTGAAACTTGAGGGGATCGTCGTATTTATCAACGATAACAATGTCTGTATAACCTTCACTGTTTAGCTTCCCTACCACATAACTTCCAATAAAACCAGCTGCTCCGGTAACTACAATCATAAGAGAAATCAATTAACGTTGGTTAATTTTCTGAGTCATTGTTTTCGGTAATACTAACTTGCAAATGCGCTATATATTGCATCAAATCGCAGAAAAAATTAACTTTTATTTACACTTTTTAACCCGAATTTTCAAGTGCCTGAATGCGTTGATTTTAGATCATTTCAGGATAAAACTATTGATTCAGAATACATCTAAGACTGAAGTTGCTACCTTTACATCCTGATGCTGTGTTAACTTGATGTTGTCGATCATCAGTCACCCTGAACTTGTTTCAGGGTCTCGTCTTATTTGGGGATGCCGAAACAAGTTCGGCATGACGATGTGTCGATTCTTCATTAATGCGAAACTGATAAAACTTAAAATAAAGTCAGAAAGGAGTCACCATGGAATTTTCATTGAATGGGGAAGACGGAAACTACCGGAAAGTCGAGAAATTTGATCCGGAAACCACCGAAAAACTAAGCGAATACTATAAAAAAATAATCGACCTGCTGGGCGAGGATTCCAGCCGTGAAGGATTGATTCAAACTCCGTTGCGGGTAGCCAAGTCGATGCAATTTTTACTTCAGGGATACGAACAGGATCCTGAGGAAATTCTAAATTCAGCCAAGTTTAAACAAGATTACAAGCAGATGGTCATCGTGAAGGACATTGAGCTTTATTCCATGTGCGAACATCACATGCTGCCGTTTATTGGCAAAGCACATATCGGTTATATTCCCAATGGATACATCACCGGCTTAAGCAAAATTGCACGTGTGGTTGATGCCTATGCCCGGCGTCTCCAGGTACAGGAACGTCTGACCACACAAATCAAAGAATGCATTCAAAATACCCTGAATCCGCTGGGAGTGGCCGTTGTTATTGAAGCTCAGCACCTCTGTATGCAAATGCGCGGCGTTCAGAAACAAAATTCAACCACCACCACTTCAGACTTTACCGGTGCGTTTGAACGGGTTGCTACGCGGGAAGAATTTATCCGGTTGATTCGGGGGTAACTGGCACAAGCCCGATAATTGGAAAGACAAGAATCAATCCCAACTTGAAGGATTGAAAACCTGTAATTCCTTAAAAAGCGAGATTAATATGGAGGTTTTTAGAAATCTTTCAAATCGAAGTAGTGATTTTTTCGTTTTCTAAATTGATTTCCATACCCTGCACGCCCATAGCCATACCGATTATCGTGTTCACTTTCATATTCATCATCAAGGTACTTTTCATGATGACTATGATGCTTTTGTGTATTTCTGTCGTTTGAAATGCCATTCTTGGTTCGTTCAATTAATTTATCAAACTCTCCATGGTCTAACCACACGCCTTTGCATCCGGGACATTGATCTATCTCAATATTCTGATCGACAGTCAATACTAAATTTGATTTACACCTTGGGCATATTATTGCTTTCATCTTTTTAATTTTATTTGGTTCCCTTCCATATCGTATCTAATATTCCCTGAATCCCATTTTCGGTGATGTAATTAAAGAGTTTCAGTAACAATGGGAACAATAGAATTACTATCGACGTAACTACTACAATAATCAGGATTGCTGCAATAATTAGCAGCATTTTTAATTTTGGATTGCTGCGCAACTTATTTAATAGTTGCTCCTTCATGTCATTTTGCTGATAAAACGATCGTGATGGTTGATCTTCGTCTTCATCGCGTCTATACTG
>CAIPKZ010000396.1 GCA_903865775.1 uncultured Prolixibacteraceae bacterium
ATATGAGCGCTTCAGAAAGGATGATTACATTCAGGATCATAAAAACGACCAGGTTCCCGATTGTTTTTCCGGCGACATATTCGCCGTTCGACATCGAGCGGATGTATATTACATCGGTGGTATCCAGTTTCTTATCGCGTTTCAGGAAATCGGAGGCCAGGAAAATAGCTATTATCGCCTGAACAGTATTCAGAATCAGCAAATTGACGTAAGGAATATTTGATGACATGGCCTTCATATCCCAATTCCCATCAATAATCAGTGTCCCCAAATTAAAACCGAACAAAAACAGCATCGCCAAAATGGCAAAAATCCGAAAGAACCACGAGCGCAGCAAAGTGGTTATTTCGTACTTGGCAATGGAAGTTATGTTATGGACTGAAATCATTTTTTTCATTTACAATTTAAAGATTTACAATTTACTATTTCAATAAATTTGCTTTCAGTGCTTTAAACTGATTATTTTGGTATTTATTTTTTGTAATGTGCTAAATGTTGCTCTATCTGGATTTCATGATTTGCTTCTTTAAAAAGTGTTGTTTAAACGCTATGCTTCATGAAATTGTAAATTGTACATGGTATAATCGTAAATACCTAAATGGCTGTCCATTGATTTAGTTTGCTTTCCATAAAATACACATAGGCATGTTCCAGATTCGGCGAAATATTTTGCCCGCTGTACCCATTAATCGAATCGGCCACCACCTGAATTTCCCAACCTTCGCTGGTCGGCACATTAGAGATTACCGGATATTTTTCATTGATTTCAAGGTATTCATCTTCTGTGGCCTGAATCAGCCAGACTTTTCCTTCGGCTTTGGTTACCAGTTCATCGGGTGAACCGGTAAAAGCCAGACCTCCTTCGTTGAGCAAAGCCATATCGGTACATGAACTTGAAATGTCACCAACGATATGTGTTGAAAGAATGATAATCACGTCCTGAGTGGAAATGGTTGAAAGTAAATTCCGGAATCGGATACGTTCTTCGGGATCGAGACCTGTTGTTGGTTCGTCAACAATAATGATTTTTGGTTCGTTGATAAGTGCCTGCGCAATACCGAGGCGGCGTTTCATCCCTCCTGAAAGTTTATTGGCCTGCCGGTCGCGGGCTTCGAATAAACCAACCTCTTCCAGCATTTTATCGACAGCCAGTTTTCGTGATCTGCTATCCCGCATACCAGCCAGACGAGCTGCATAATCCAGAAATTCGTAGGTTTTCAGGTGTGAGAAAAAGCGAAAATCCTGCGGAAGATATCCGAGCATTTCGCGGATTTTATCCCTGTCTTTGCTCAGATCATAACCATTCATTTTTACAATTCCTGAAGATGGCTGCATCAAAGTAACCAGAATGCGCATCAGGCTCGATTTACCCGCGCCATTGGGACCAAGCAGGCCAAACATACCATTGTTGATTTCCAGATTGATATCTTTCAGGGCGTGATTGCCGTTGGGATAGACTTTATTCAGGTTTTCGATGGTTATCTGCACGTTCAGAAAATTAGGTCACGAATGTTCAGACTTGATTTTTTACAATAGGTTTAATCCATGATACGCAACGAAGTTACAAAAATGAAAACGTTGTGATCATTTTTCCGAAAGTGATTCTTTTAAAAGACAAAATGGTTGATTTGATTCTCAAGTTCTCATTACAAAACCAATAAAAAATCGTTGCAAATCAAATAAGCTGTTAAATTTGCATGCTAAATATTGAATCCGTCCATGTTGAATCTTCGCTTTAAACTAAAAGAACACGCAGCCAACGAATACCTGGTTTTGATCTACAGATTTGCCCTCCTGATGGCATTCTATTCGTTTTGCCGTATTTTATTTTATCTGTTCAATATTCCATCATTTCCTAAAGTCACTTTTTTCTCCTTTCTGACCATTTTAAAGGGCGGGCTCATGTTCGACATCAGCGCATTGCTGTATTTGAACACCTTATATATGCTTTTATTTCTGATTCCATTTCAGATCAAATTCAGCAACTGGTACCAAACCTCGCTGAAGTGGATTTTTATGATTGTTAACGGAGCAGGACTGGCATTCAACCTGATTGACATGATATACTACCGTTATATATTAAAACGTACTACGGCAAGCATGTTTGATATTGCGGCCTATGATGCCGGTAATTCCAAGCTGATCGTGCGCTTTTTTTACGACTTCTGGTATCTCCCGTTTATCCTGATCATTCTGATGGTTAGCCTTTCACTTTTATATTCTTTCTTAAAGCCAAAACCTTTCCGCTTCACGCGCTCTTATATTTATCCAATCTCAACATTATTTGCTATTCTGATTGTCGCAACGCTTTCTATCATTGGAATGCGCGGAGGATGGCGGCACAGTACCCGACCGATTACAATGAACAATGCCGGGATTTTTGTTAATGGTCCTGAAGAGATGTCGCTTGTTCAGAATACGCCGTTCTGCATAATGCGTACCTGGGGAAAGAAAGCATTCGAACATAAATCCTATTTTGCAACCGAAGAAGAATTAAACCGGATTTATACTCCGGTACATGTTCCGGCCAATGTCGGCCCTCCCCGAAAAGATAATGTGGTGATCATCATTCTGGAAAGTTTCAGCCGGGCCTTCATCGGTTCACTCATTCCTCAGTATAAAGATCCACGCGACAAGGTTCTAACTCCTTTTCTGGACTCACTTTGCCACGAAAGCATGGTGTATTCCAATGCCTTTGCCACCGGCATCAAATCGATTGACGGCATTCCTTCGGTAACTGCCGGGATACCGGCTTTGGTTGAGCCATACGTGATTTCTGAACGATCGGGAAACACAATTAATAGTCTGGCCAGTTTACTTAATGTCCAGGGATATCAGTCCGCCTTTTTTCATGGTGCACCCAATGGCTCTATGGGATTTGACGCATTCACCAAAATAGCTGGATTTCAGAATTACTACGGTCGAAATGAGTATGGAAATGATGCCGATTTCGACGGAGTCTGGGGAATTTGGGACGAACCTTTCATGCAGTATTTTGCCCGGGGAATGGATGAAATGAAGGAGCCTTTTATTACAACACTTTTTTCGGTTTCCTCGCACCATCCGTATGAAGTTCCTGAAAAATACAAGGGGAAATTTCCTGAAGGAAGAATTCCTCTCGATAAATGTATCAGTTATACCGACCATTCGCTTCAGAAGTTTTTTGATACTGCCCGGAAAATGCCCTGGTTTAAAAATACCTTATTCGTAATCACGGCCGATCATTCGATTGAATCAGGAATAGTCGAATACCATACTTTAGTGAACCGTTTTGCCATTCCGATTTTATTCTACCGGGCTGACGGAAGTATTAAAGGTGTTGATAACGGGCTGGCAGAACAAACCGACATTATGCCAACCGTACTCAATTACCTCAATTATCCATTTCCTTACGTTGCTTTTGGCAACAATCTTTTCGACCCTTCAAGCAAACGTTTCGTTATCAATTATATTCAGGAATCCTACCAGTTTTTAAGTGGCGATTATGCATTCTATATGACCGACAATAAGCTCGACGCCATATATAACCGCAAAAATGATCCCGGCTTGATTTTCAATCTGTTGGGTAAAGTCGACTTAAAGGAAGAAATTCAATTGGGAAAAGCAATTATTCAGCAATTCAACAATCGGATGGTCGAAAACCGGATGGTGGTTAGAGAATAGTTGATATCGTCTTTCTGAAAATTCAACCGACTATTTTTCAACACATTACTTCAAAAACAATACAATACTCCCGTGTCCAAAGGAGAAATGTTGGTGATGAAGTCAGTTTTGCTGATGCTCTTTCCTGAATTCCATCGGGCTTTTACCGGTTTTATCCTTGAAAATACGCGAGAAATAAAAGTAGGATTCGAATCCGAGATCGATGGCGATTTCCTTGAAACTTTGTTCAGTTGAAACCAACAGATCTTTTGCTTTTTGAATTCGCAGCGATAAATGGTATTGCGTTGGCGATATGCCGGTATATTTCCGAAACATCTGTCTGAAATAGGAGTAACCCACATGAAGCTCGGTCGCCAGCGATTCGATGTTTACATTCGCATTCAGGTTTTCCCTGAAATAAAGGCAGGCTTTCCGGATGGTGCGTTCAATGGTTTTTCCTGCAAATTCCTGGTTCCGGACAACCGATAAAATTTTACTCAGCATCAGCATCATACTGGCCGCAGCAACCTGCTGATGTCCGGTTTTTTCATCCTTTACCAGCTGAATGATTTCGAAAAAAAGTTTCAGCAGACTTTCCTGAAACCCAACATACAAAACCGGTTTCCCGGCCTGGAAAAATCCTTCCTGAAAAAGCTGAGCACAAAAATCACCGTTAAAACCGATGTAATGCTCATTCCATCCCGTATTTTGATCTGGTTTGTACCGATGCCACGTTCCGGGCCGGAGGATAATCATGGAGCCAGGTACAACCTGAAACTGATCGTTGGCCGTTTCAAATGTTCCTGAACCTTCGGTAATGTAGTTGATCTGGTATTCGTGAAGAATACGACCTTTCTCCCAGGTAAAGAAATATCCGCTCGGATGTACCCTCGGAGGATAAACCAGCGATGGTGGTATTTGTGCAAATCCAGCCACCGTGAGATACAATCCCCATTCCTTATCCATGGGACTGGCATTGATGTATTTTACAAACGAGTCGTTCATGAGAAGCCTCCCCTAACCCCTCCAAAGGAGGGGGATTAAAACACTGGCATTTATTTATTTTTTCTTTTAGATAAAATAAATGCTGTATAATGCTTTTCCATTCAGAATTTTCTATGGCCCCAAGTCTCCCCTTCGGGGAGATTTAGAGGGGCTTCTTGTGTCATTTTGTGCAAATCAACAATCATTTCGCGTATTGATTA
>CAIPKZ010000397.1 GCA_903865775.1 uncultured Prolixibacteraceae bacterium
AGAATTGCAATCTGATCAAAATCTCTTTCTAAAGAGGCATTGTATAAGTCTACAAACAGTTTGGGAAACAAATTTGCACCTCCGGCAACAGCGCCGTGTCCACCGTGCAAAATAGTTTCCGGTAAAAATAATTCAGTCCCTGCGATAACGGAGAAGTCGGGTGAATCTTTAAATTCCTGAATCAGTGAGTACAGGTAATTTATATCACCTGAGCTATCCTTTACACCGATAGCTCCCAATTCTTTTGCCCTACTGATCGTTCCGACCGACATATGAATTTTGGTGCAGCCCGGCATGTCGTACATCAGGAATGGTAAAGATAATTTGGGGACAATAACTTCCAGATATTCTCTCATTTCTTCCTGAGAGATTGGTAAATAATAAGGAGGTGCAATAACGACACCATCGAGTCCCATTTCTGCCGAATATTCTGCAATTTCAAGTGAACCTTCCAGTGAAGTGTCTGTAATTCCAACCACAACCGGTATCCGGTGATTAACGATTTCACTGGTTCTTTTGATTAAATCTTTGCGAAGCTCATAACTTATACTTGTTGCCTCACCTGTTGTTCCAAGCATAAATAATCCATGAACACCTCCTGAAATCAGGTGCTCGATCAGTTTCTCCAGGCCTTTAATATCAAGCTCTTTGCTATTTTTCAACGGAGTTACAACAGGAGGTATTATTCCATTTAATTGTAATTTCATAGTATGTGAGGTGTTTTAAGGTATTGTTTATGGAATCCGGAATTTGTAAATTAATTCTACGAATCTGAATTTCTCTTACAAAGTAAAAGCATCAAGTTCTTTTTTACTTCTACTATCTTGTTCTGTTTGCATTGTATTTTAACTGTTGTATTGGAATATTCTCTTATATTTGTGGAATGAGGTTAAAAATAAATAGATGGAAATAATTTACGAGAAAATATTTGTTCCGCACAAGCATTCGTTCATTACCCGAAGGTTGCTCATGGACGTCAATTCTCATAAGATCCACTCTCATGAGAATTTTGAGCTGAACTATATCACTGTTGGTTCAGGAAAACGGATTGTTGGGAGTAGTATTTCAAGTTACTCCGAAGGTGACCTGGTGCTTTTAGGACCGAATATACCTCATTGCTGGGATGTGCTGGCGACCGATAATGAAACGGCTCCCGAATGCATTGTTACTCATTTTTACGAAAATATAATCAGTTCAGATTTTTTTAAAATTCCGGAACTTGAAGCGGTAATGTCCTTGCTGAAAAACGCCGGTAACGGAATTTGTTTCAAAGGGAAAAAGACCGAAAAAGTTGGTCTTGCCCTGAAAAAAATGGTCACTTTAACTGGTTTGGAACGATATATCGAATTGCTGAAAGTTTTTAACCTTTTGCTTCAGATTGAAGAAAGGGAAATTTTAACATTGCCTTCTTCGCGTCCGAATTCCTTTGAAAAAGATTATGACCAGATCAATAAAATATACGAGTATGTTTTCAAAAATATTCAGACCGGCATTAAACTGAAAGAAGCTTCGGCGCTGGTTTTTATGGAACCCGGTTCGTTTTGCCGATATTTCAAGAAGAAAACAAAACATACTTTTATGGACTATGTGAAAAAGGTTCGTATAGGTATTGCCGCCAAGTTTCTGGCTGAAACGGACAAGCAAATTACTCAGATTTGTTACGAATGCGGTTACAACAACCTGGCTAATTTCAATCATTACTTTAAGGTGATCATGAAGAAAACACCGTCAGAATACCGCAAGGATTTTGAATAATTTCTTTCGTAAACTTTCCTCCTTCCTTTTTGTGCGATACATTATTGACTGAGGTTAATATTGTATCTGAAACAGTCAACAATTGATACAGGAAATACAATTTTCTCGTGTTTCTTTGGATGTAATATCATACACCTCAAAGATTTGAATATGAGTCGACTTATCTCAGCCATTTCAGGAATGGTACTGATAAGTATAGTTTTAGTATCCGGAATTTTTATTCCGGTGAGTTGTTCATTGAATGAACAATCCAATCTCATATTCAATAAGATGCTGGTTGAGTATGCCGAAAATCCGATCAATCTGGATGAAGCCCATCCGAGATTTTCATGGATCATTTACTCCGGAAAACGAAACCAAAAACAACTGGCTTATCGGATTCTTGTTGCTTCTTCATCGGATAAATTAAAAGAAAATCAATCTGATTTATGGGATTCAGGAAAGATTGAATCCGGAGAAACTATTCAGCATGAATATGCCGGACAAGACCTGAAATCAGCACAAAAATACTTCTGGAAAGTTATTGTTTGGGATGGAGCTGGCATAGAACACGAAAGTCAGATTTCCCGTTTTGAAACCGCGATTCTGGATTCAGCCGAATGGAAGGCCGATTGGATTGGAAACGGACCAAAATCTGAACCTCTTCCTGAAAAAGGTTTCTATGGAAATCGGAAGGAACAGGCCGGAATGAAAGATTCCATTACCCACAATGGCAATTCATTGCTTCTCAGGAATGAAGTAAATCTGTCAAAAAAGATCAAATCAGCAAAAGCTTTTGTGACCGGTTTGGGCTATTATGAGTTCTTTATCAATGGCCAACGGGTTGGTGGCCATGTGCTTTCACTTGCAAAAACACCTTACCACAAATACATACTGTATGATACTTTTGATGTTACCAGTTTATTGACTGAAGGTACGAATGCATTTGGAATTCACTTGGGAAATGGGTGGTATAATCCGTATAAGAAATGGTGGAATCAATACCGGATGCAGTGGTTCGGTTCCAAAAAGGCCATGGCACAGATTCATATAACTTATACTGACGGCTCAACTCAGATTATATCTACCGACAAAGATTGGAAGTGGGCTGATGGTCCGGTGATTTACAATTGTGTTTACGACGGCGAAGTTTATGATGCCAACCTCGAACAAAAAGGCTGGAATGCGATCAATTTTAACGATTCGGACTGGAAAGCAGTTACCGTTTGTTCTCCAGTCAAAGCCCGGTTAGTATCTCAACGAATGCCTGCAATCAAAGTGAATGAGTCGATTTTACCCGAAGAAATTAAGGTTTCGGTCGATGGAATGAAAGTCTTCGATATGGGGCAGAATTTTTCAGGATGGGTCAATATAAAAGCGAAAGGAAATAAGAATACCCGTTTGAGAATCAGGTTTGCAGAGGATATTCATCAGGATGGGACAATTGATGCAACCAGCAATGAGAATGCCAAAGCAACCGCTGAATACATCATGAAAGGCAATGGTATTGAGGAATACGAACCCGCGTTCACGTTCTTCGGATTTAGATATGTTGAAATTACTTCGGAAAACGTACCTTTTGAACTGCTTGATATCAAAGGGAAAGTTGTGTATTCAGCCAATCAGCAGACAGGCAGTTTTGAATGCGATAATCCGCTGGTGAGTAAAATTCATAAAGCCACAGTCTGGTCGCAGAAAAGTAACATGATGGGTTACCCGATGGATTGTCCGCAGCGCGACGAGCGTCTGGGCTGGCTGGGCGATGCACAGGTAACCGCTGAAGAGGCTATGTTCAACTTCGATATGGCCTTGTTCTATGAAAACTGGCTGGATGGAATCCGGGAAAATCAGGATGAAAAAACAGGCGATCTGCCGATCATTTCGCCACAGCCGTATATGCCTGATCAGGGGATTGAATGGAGCAGTACCTATTTCACGTTACTTTGGCAGTATTACACCACTTATGGCGACAAGCGCATTCTGCAAAAGCATTATCCGGCCATGAAACGCTTCATGGCTTTCCTCGATAGCATTTCGAAAGATTTGATTCTTCCCATGGGTTGGATTGGCGACTGGGGAAGCATGGTAAAAAGCTGGAAAGAAGGACAGCCGGAATCGGTTCCAACAGCATTTTATTTCTGGAATGCCCGTATAATGGCTGATGTGACTGAAGTTCTTGGAAACAAAGCCGATCAGGAATATTTCAGGAAACTATCAGCCGATATTCGCGAAAAGTACAACAAAACATATTTGAATACCGAAACTGGGAATTACAACGACGGAAGCCAGATGGCCAATGCTTTTCCGCTTTACCTGGGAATTGTTCCGGAAGATATGCAGCAAAAAGTTTTGGATAATCTGGTCAATGATATTGTGGTCAACAATTCCGGACACCTGACTACAGGAGTTTTAGGTACCAAGTATATGCCTGAAGCGCTTGCTCAGAATGGTCGAGCTGATGTTGCCTGGGGAATTATCAACCAGAAAACTTCGCCATGCTGGAATGAAATGATGAAAAAATACACCACCGTTTGCGAGTTCTGGACTTTGAAACAATCCAAAAATCATGTCATGATGGGAAGCATCGATGCGTGGTTTTACAAATACATTGCTGGTATTCAGTTGGATGACGAGAATACGGCATTCGCTGAATTTCAGGTGAAACCGTTAATGTTGGACAGTCTCGGAAAAGGGAAAGCACAAATTGAGACGATTAGAGGAAAGGTTCGTTCAGAGTGGGTGAAAAATCCGGGACTGTTCACTTTAAAACTGGAAGTGCCATTTAATACAACGGCAATCGTTTTTCTCCCTGGAAATGAAATAGATGTGGTATTGGAAGGTGGATCACTGCTTAAAAAAGTTGATGGAATTGAATATCTTGGCTATAAAGATGGTGCTCACAGAATGAAAGTTCATTCTGGTAACTATCAGTTTGTGGTCCAAAGTCTTTGAACAAATCAGTACGAGTAAATGAACATTAACGATAAGCAATTGAATCAAAACAAATCATGAAAAACCAATTGATACTTTCGAATTTTAGTTGGCTGAATCAACCCAAAAATTTCGGGATTGAAAATGACCGGCTGACTATTTTTACTGATCCTGAGACTGACTATTGGCAGCGTACCTATTATGGTTTTCAAAGCGATAATGCACATACCTTCATTAAAGATATTGAAGGTGATTTCACCATTTCGGTGAAAACCGAATTTGAAGCGAATACCCAATACGATCAGTGTGGAATTATCCTGTATCAGGACAGTGAAAATTGGATGAAAGCATCAGTAGAATATGAAAATGAAGATTTTGCACGATTGGGCTCGGTGGTCACGAATTTAGGATTTTCTGATTGGGCGACTGAAGATATTATGGCAATAATAAATGAAGTTTGGTATCGGCTAAGTCGCAGAGGTCAGGATTTTTACATTGAGTTTTCGCAAAACGGAAGGCGTTATCAACAAATGCGGATGTTTCATATGCATAACCCAATTTCGGTTGCACGGGTTGGCGTTTATGCCTGCAGTCCGCTGAAGTCAAGCTTTAGAGCCGATTGGTCAGAATTTAAATTGGGAGACTGTGAGTGGCTTG
>CAIPKZ010000398.1 GCA_903865775.1 uncultured Prolixibacteraceae bacterium
CATGTGCGATGATGCTAACATTTATATTTTGTTGCAATACACCGATGACGATGTTACCGGAAGTGAAACAGTGGAAATTGCCTGGGCACCATATTTGAAACTTGATGCTCCGGACCTACCTGCTTCACCACAGGCCTGGTATGCCCGTTACACACAATTTGGAGCATATAAAGCTACATTCAAAACAACTGGATTTGATGCAGCAATGATGATAGATGGCTCAACAGGTGCAGTAAACTGGGGAGGAACAAACGATATCCTTTCATCGAGTCTTTTCATGGACAATCACACAGCTGTTGGCTCAAAAACAATCAAGCAAATCTATACCATTGGCTATGCTGCTTTAACCGGTGATGCAAAACCAGAATTTAATGTGGACATTTGGAAAGCCCTGAATGCGGGAAAAGGAATTACATTGGATCTGAAAGTTAACGATGTCGATACCGACGATGCATTAAATGCTGATGCCACTCCGGTTAAAAAACCCGCTGAATATTGGTGGAATACTAAAAATAATGATTGTTATGCGTTGACAACGTATGCCGGGTTCCTAAAAGTAGGTGATCCTGTTGCTTTCTTACCAACCATTACTTCGTTTGTCGACAATTTTGATGGCAGTACCGTTTCATCATTATGGGTTCCTGAACATGCAACAGATACTCCTAAAGTTTTTGTTTTGACGCAGGCAAGTGGAACGCTCAATTTAAACATTGACAAAAATACCGGGATTGATGCCGGAATTGGAACATATGGATTTTCGGCTTTGCTATTGGATATGAGTACTACATCATTATTCGACCTTACTGTAAACCCAAAAGTCAGTATAAGCCTGAAGGCTGATAAACCTGTTTCTCTTCAGGTTGGTCTTGTACAGTCAACCGTTGGCGGAAACAGTGTTACCATTAGTGTTGCTGTTCCGGGCGATGGCGCTTTCCATACCTATAATTTGGATTTTACCGGAAAATTGGCGGCATTTTACGATATGAAACAGATTGATAAGGTATATCTGAATTTCAATCCTGGTTGGGCAACGGGTGGCTATTATAAGGGGAACGTTACGTTAGATTATTTGAAAATTGGCGATGCAGCTTTAACAGGATTGAATCGTATTTATAATCCAGCTGATATGGCAGTATATCCAAACCCTGCCAACACTACTATTGCTTTGAAGAACATTTCATCTATGAATATTCAATCCATTGCTTTAGTTAATATGTCAGGTCAAATCGTGAAACAAATTAATAACTATAACGGAGATGCTATCAATGTTCAGGATCTTCGTTCAGGCATATATTTTGTTCGCGTAATGACTCAGGATAACGCATTAAATACCTTGAAGTTTATCAAGCAATAAACTCAATTAGTGAAAGTTAAAAAAGAAGGCTGCCGGAAGGTGGCCTTCTTAAAAACTTTGAAATGAAAATTTCGGCTTTCGGATGAATGAATCAGATTACTCTTTACAAATACATATTTTGAATTTTAATCCGGAAGTATATTTTTGTCAGATATTTTTTGGATTAAACAGGTGTTTCTAATTATTAAAAGGTTTTAGTATGAAGAGGTTGATTTTTAGAATTGACCTCTTTTTTATTCATTCAGACACGCTAAATGTCTTGGAAATTAAGTTCAGAAAACGGATCGGATTATTCGAAGTACAGTAATTTCATCAGACTAAATCGTACTTATAGAACAAGTTCAAATCAAATAACCGATCCTTCAGATTCGGCAAGTAAACAATTTGAAAATAGAATTCATTTTATTCGAAAGGGTAATTCAATAAACTAACTTTAGGATAATTACGAACGTGCATATCCAGGATTAATCAGCAATACAAACCAACTAAACCGATAACCAAAATGCTTACAAAATTGATCACAAACGATTGTAAAAAGCGGTGCTTATCCTGCATGTTTACATTTATTCTGTGTTTTTTGTTTTTTATGCCAGTCAGCTCCCGGGCCGGCAATGCTGATGCCGCATATAGATACTTGCGACTGACTGCATTAGGTGGTGTGAGTACTTATGACATCTATATCTATGAAATTGAGTGGATGGTTGGCACAACAGCCTATCCAATTACCAAGAAAACATCCGGTACCGCATCAACTGTAACTGCTACAGTTGAATCGGGAAATGCCTGGTTCGCATACGATGGCGGTAATAATTCCGGACTTTGGACTCCAAATGTTACTACATATCCTTATTCAATAACCTGCGACTTGGGAGCAGGTGTTTCGATTAATCCATCCGGACTAAAAATTTCGATTGAATGGAATGCGCGTGCATTATCTTCGTTCACCTGCGAAGGGTCAAATGATAAAGTTACATGGACTAATTTATATACCAAGAGCGGTTTAACTGAATCTTCCTGGGTTCGGGACGCCACCAACAGTTTCGTATTTCCGGTACCTGATATACAGGCACCATCAGTTCCGGCTAATTTGAGTTCTTCAAACATTAATCAATCAGGCTGTACGCTTTCATGGACGGCTTCAATCGATAATGTTGCCTTGGCTTCTTATGACGTATTTAAAGATGGTGTTTCGATTGGGACAACTACTTCGACGACCCTGATTGTGTCGGGGCTATCTTCAACTTCTACTTATGCTTTTACCGTTAAAGCAAAAGATACCTCCGGAAATGTATCGGAAGCCAGCAGCCCAAAGAACGTGACAACAACTACCCCGGATCTGACTGCTCCATCAAAACCCGGTGCATTAATTTCTTCCAACATTACCTTTTTAGGTTTTACTTTATCCTGGACCGCATCGACCGATAATGTCGGTGTTGCATCGTACGAAATTTTTCAGGGAATAACTTCTTGTGGAACAACAACTTCAAACTCAATTAACATTTCCGGATTAACTGCCACAACGGACTATTCAATGACCGTAATCGCAAAGGACGCCGCAGGAAACGCATCCCCGGCCAGTGATCCAAAATTGGTTACGACTTCAGTTTATGTTCCCGGAATAACCGGATACACCGAAGATTTTAATGACAACAAACTTACAAACTGGTATGCCGGAAGTTATGGTCTTTCAGAACAAAATCAGGAACTTAAAATATCACCGTTAAAAAACAGTGTGTGGGATGGATTCGGTTTTAGTTTCCCGAAAATTTCTATCAAAAATACGCCCTATGTCAGTCTGAAAATTAAATCAAACTTCGACTTTAACATTTCACTGGCTGTAGGTAAAAAAGGCGGTAAGATTGACAATTATCCGCTTCGCATCGAAACCATTGGTGTTGTTGGTGCTCAGGAAATTGTTGCTTCAAATGAATATCAGACCTACTCGTTTGATTATACAGGCTTATCGGTCAGTACACTTGACAGCATCAGTAACCTGAATTTCGTACTGAATCCCTTAACACGCGATTTTGGGGATGCTCCAAATAAAGAGATTTATCTGGATGATATAAAAGTTGGAGATCTTGCCATCCACTCCCCGGCTGTCTCAAGTATTCAGGACCAGTTGTTTACCGTAAAAGCAGCAGGGACAGTTTCAAGAATAGTAAATTTCCGGAATGTGACCGATGGAAGTACTGATAAAAATGCGGTTACGATTACTGCTACCAGCTCTAATTCAGCTTGCATTCCTGATCCGCAGGTGATTTACACTTCGCCTAAACGGATAGGTTCTTTGGTATTAAATCCCAAACTTTCGGCAGTAGGTGAATCAGTTATTTCTGTCTCTGTTTCGGCTCCAAATACCAGCACGAAGCTAATGACTTTTAAAGTCAAAGTTGTTGCCAATGCTGCGCCAACCATGAAATCACTTCCGGATATGTTAGTCAGGAAAGGTGAGAAGGTTACAGTTCCGCTGGATCAGATTGATGATGGCAATCCTGAATCGACTCAAAATATTGAAATTTCAGGGAAAAGTTCCAACCTTGCTATTATTCCATCAATCGCTGTGGTTCACGATTCTACAGGTTTTGCTGGCACATTGAGTTTTACTCCGTCGGTCAGCACACCGGCAGGTACATCGGCAACGGTAAAAGTCAGACTAAAAGACAATGGTGGTATCACTTCTTCAGGAATTGACACGGCAAATTATTCGTTTAATGTGAAAATTTTCGATGAACTGAATCACAAACCAACTTTAGATTCAATTCCTCCAAAGAGCGTAAAAGCCGTCGCCGGAACTTATCAGCTTAGCCTGTCCGGAATAAGTGATGGTGATGAGAACAAGCAAAATTTGAGTTTCGTGGTAACAGCATCAGCCGATTCGGTATTCACAAATCTTTCTGTAGGGAAGGTTGAAAACGGCGTGGCTTCACTAAACTATAATCTGACCGGTAAATCCGGAGGCACCACCATCACCATTATAGCGACCGATGATGGTGCCAAAACCGGTAACGATGGAAATCAATATACCATCCGGTCATTTGTAGTGACTGCTGTGCCTTCGCCAATTACAGGCTTGATTGCCGATTACAAATCGTTCATCGGTAGTGTTGGAACTTCAGGAATTTCAAACGATCAGAAGAATGGTATTGTTGATATTCAGGCCGATGGAACCGTACACTTTAGTGGAACGGTTATGCAGCAAACCTTTCCGTCGATATACTTTGCATTAGGTAAATTGACCGGGGGGAAGGAACTTGATCTGTCGGCCAATAAATACATCAGTTTCAAGTATAAAGGTGCTTCTACAAACAAAATTGAAGCTCCTGAAAAAAAGTTATTGGATTTGACCAAAATATTCTTCCGGTTGGTTGACAATATTAATCCCGGAGCTCCGGGAAGTGGTTATAATGTTTCATTTATTGAACTTAACTTACCCAACGACGATGCCTGGCATGATGTTTACCTTGATTTTGCAGGACTTTTCAAAAAAACCAAGGACGGAAATCAAACCGACAGTACACGTATTAGTCGCTTGATGCTGGATATAAACGACTTGTGGTTTCAGCAAATTACGGGCGACTATTATTTTAAAGATTTGAAACTGGGAGATAAGGCTGACAGACCTCAGGTTATTCCGCATCCTACCGTAAATCCTGTTCCGAATCAGGTGGTTTATCAGGGGCAATTACCCAAATCAATTCTTTTGACCGGAATTACAAATGGTCTGGATAAGGCGACTGCAAATATGACCACCAGCACCAACAAACCCGCGCTTGTTTCAGGCATAAACATTGGAGATATTTTAAACGGAACAGCTTTACTTAAATACTCACTGAATACAAGTTTGGCGGATTCGGCTACAGTTACCGTGATAGCTGGCAACACTACAGTGGCAAATGCGATTCCTGACACGATTACCTTTAAGGTATTCGTGATGGATACTACTGCGGTTGCCAACAGCACCGTTACCATCGACTTCAGTAAAACATACCAGACTTTCGCCGGAATAGGAACCATGCTGAACAATGGCAATGATCCGATCCAGATTCAACAGATCAAAGATTTGAATATTACCTTGATGCGTTTTACTACATCGGGTGAATTTGAACCTGTGAACGACAATTCTGATCCGAATGTGGCCAATTACAGCAACTTCAACCGGAAGGCGCTGCCCACCGATTTAATTCGTACCATCAATGAAAATACCAATTGCCACAAGTTCTTTTTTACCCCGTGGTCTCCGCCAAACTGGATGAAGCAAAATAAAGGAGTCAATCCCGATCCTGCTTCCTTGTGGGCTACCAATAACAAGCTGAAACCTGAAATGTACAGCGAATTTGCCGAGTTTCTGGTAGCTATTTGTAAAACAGTTAAGGAAGAAGCTGGTGTCGAATTGTATGCCATCAGCATGCAGAACGAACCTACGTTTAATGAACCGTATGCTTCGTGCCAATATACCGGTGCTGAATTCAGAGAGTTGGTTCGGGTGGTCGGTCCGCGTCTTGAGGCAGAAAATTTAAGTACGCGGGTGATGTTGTCTGAAGATGTTAACTCCATGAGCTGGGTGCAGGGAAATATTAATCCGACCATTGCCGATACCGGAACAAAGAAATACCTTGATATCATTGCCTGTCACTTGTATGATCCAGATGGAATACGAGTTGGCGGGGCAGGTACAACTGCCTGGACTGATTTGAACAGAACATTCAAAACAAGTCAGGCTGAAGGTTTATGGATGACTGAAACTTCCGGTTATTCAAACGTTTGGGAAGGTTACTGGGGAAAAGATTACATGAGTGGTAATGCTCAGTTTTTCCCCGGACCGCTTGATTTTGCAGGTGCAATCTTCACCTCGTTCAAGTTCGGAAACATTAGTGCTTGGACAGATTTCGAAGGTACCGGATTTAAGACCATTAACGATTTGGCCGGAAGTGTATTTAAAAACTATTCGGCTTATGTCAATCCTGGTGCTGTGATGGTAGATGCCATTTCAACCAATAAAAACATCCTGTCGCTGGCGTTTAAAAACACCGACAATTCGGTGACTTCTATCCTGCTCAATACAAGTGCAAAGCCTGTGAAAGTCACGCTAAAAGGTAATGGTGTCCCGGTTCTTTACCGGTCATTTACCACGCAAAACTTTGCTCCGTTTACCGAAGGAGCAACCGTCACAAAAGGTGCAATGGTATTGCCTCCGCGCAGTATTACCACACTTTACCATTCAACCGCAAACCTGGCTCCTGAAATCGATCAGGCAAGCAACCTTTTTATCGATCTGAAGGATGGAACCAAGGAAATTGCACTTTCCGGAATTGGTTATGGTGCCGATCCAATTGCTCAGTCTGTAACGGCTGTAACAGCTGTTTCCGGCTCTCCATCCATTGCAAATGCAGTAGTGAATTATTCTCCAAATTCCTCATCTGCCATTCTGAAAATTAGTCCGGTAGCTTACGGAACCACAATGATTAGCATAAAGGTTAAAGACAACGGCGGAGTTTCAGGTGGAGGAATTGATTCTACGATAACCCGGTTTTTTGTAAACGTGGTGAATGGCATCAATCATCAACCGGTGATCAATCCGGTAGAACCAGTTATCCTTCTTGAAGATGCGGATAGTGTTCAGGTTCAATTGAGCGGAATTTCGGATGGTGATCTGAATACGCAGCAAATTCACTTTGGAATTACCAGTTCGAATGAGGGTTTGGTTCAACCTCGGATAAGTCATCAGGAAGGAACAAATACTGCCACTTTAATCTTTAAACCAAAGCCAAATCTGAATGGGGAAGCTAACTTTACGGTCATTCTTAGCGATAATGGAGGAAATGAATCCAACAATGGAAATCAATCCACAAAGCTTGATATTCCGGTTACTGTTCTTTCGGTTAATGATGCACCCACGATTACCGCAATTCTCACTACGGCAAAAGTTAAAGCCGGGATTGTGAAGCGCTTCCCGATTACAATTGCTGACGGAGATCCGGAACTTGTCCAATCACTTAGCTACGAGTTGCACAATGCAAATCCTGACATCGTTAGCGCCAATATTACCGAAAGTCAGCCCAACGTGTTGACCTTGAACACGACGGGTAAAAAAGGTGGCATGGACAATCTTACTTTTGTTCTGAAAGACAATGGCGGCACTTTAAACGGCGGTGTTGATTCTTCAAAAGTTGTATTCACAGTTAACGTGGAGTATCCGGTTGGCATTGACGAACAGAACCAGAGTGGCATCAGTTTTTATCCAAACCCGGCCAACGACTATGTCATTGTAAAACTGAACAACAAGGACGTTCAAAGCATTGTTATTACTGATGTGAACGGTAATATTGTTTTGCAACAACCTGTGGTGGCTGAGAATAACGAATGCAAACTGCCTGTTGCGAAGCTTCCTTCAGGAGTATATTTTGTGACCGTTAACCAAGTCAAACAAAGTAGTACAATTCGATTTATTCATCGAAAATAATATTCCTGTTTAATGAGTAAAAGAAGCCGGCTTATTCTTAATTTGAGCC
>CAIPKZ010000399.1 GCA_903865775.1 uncultured Prolixibacteraceae bacterium
ATAATCAGACATCAGGGCAATTTTCATTTTATTGCGGATCTCCAGAATATCTGTCGAAAATTGTTGCTCCTGGCGTACCATGATAACTTTCACGGCCGAATCACGTTCAGACTCAAGATTTTCAATAGACTGGGTAATGGCAACCTTTTGTTCCTGCTTAAGTGTCGGTGTCTCGGTAACGAATTTCCTGGCCTTCTCGATCAGGGTGTTATACTTTTGCTGAGTAGCAAGAACCTCTTTCTGGAACTGGTTTAGTTTATCTCCCAGGTGTTTTTCGTCCATAGAATTCATTTCATCCAAAAGCTGCTGGTAGTCCTGGGATATCTTCTTCAGCTTTTCACCGGATTTATTATCGGGGTTCGAAATTTCAGTTTGAAACTTGGCAAGTTCTTTATTTACTGCACTGATCTTTTCCTTAATTCTTAAATAGGCTTCACTTCCTGCTTCGGTACCTTTTAAAGCTGTTTGGTATTTAGAAAGTTTGGCTTCAAGTTGATCCATTGATTTGCCTGTAATTTTGTCCCCGGTTGATTCGGCATTCATGATCGTATCAACCTGTTTTTTTTGTTCGAACAGATTTTTCACATTGTCTTTCAACCTACCAACTTGTCCATTAATTCCTTCTGCTGCTTTAGCTGCATTTTCCGCGGCATATTCATCCATTGTATAAGAACTAAAGGCAGCTTTGACCGTTTGCCAGTAAGTCACCCGTTTATTATCAGATTCAATTAGCGCTGCCTTCATTTGCAAAACTTTAAGGTCGCTCTGAGCCATTTTTAGATTGAGATCAATTTTATCCTGAAGGTTTTGTTTTTCCTGAGCAGATAATGTGTTTAGCCGTTCAACTGATTTGGCAATCCTATTATTAGAATCTTCCAATTTATTATTCACCGAAATAGCCTGGTTCTGAACGGTAACCCTCTCCTGCTCTCTTTTGACGGCTTCAGCGCTATTCTGTTCATAAAGCGTAATTGCAGCAATTGCACCAGTGATCAAACCAATAAAGGCGCCAATTGGATTTGCAAGAATAGCCGTGTTCCATGCCCATTGCCAGGCTGTTGCTAATTGACTAGCCATAGCCGCCCTGGAGGTAAACGCTGTCATAATTGCAGTTTGAACAGCACTTGCCTTTTCTGTAAGTGTTTTCTTTATAGTTAGTCCGATGCCTTCCTTCAGTAGCAAATTATTTAACACAGTGACCTGCATTTTTTTTGTTTCGGCGGCAATCCAGTATCCGGAAACTCCAATAATTGCAACTATAGCTACCCTATATTTGTCAATAAATGCAGGAATGTTTTTTAATCCCTCGATAACCTGCACCGCACCATACACAATATTTTTAAAGAATTCCTGAACACCCTGAAGGGTAATGAGTTTGTAAAACTCCTTACTCAGTTTATCCAGGGTTGCTCCGAGCGTCTCATTTTTTACTTTAAACTCACCTAGTATCGATTCTGTCCCTAATAAACTAACCCCGGCCAGCTCGATCTTTTCTTCCAGCGTTTTAGTATTTTCACTGAGCTTTGCAAATACCTCACTGGCTCCAGATCCCTCTACTCCCAACTCCTTGATAATTCCACCTAGTAATGTTGCACTCTGGCCACCTCGTTTCGAACCTTCGACAACCTTGGTAAATGCACCCATCAGATCAGAATTTACAAGGGCTGTAAATTCCTTGATTGGCATCCCGGCGATCTTCGCAAAATCGCTGGTATTGGTTACCATTTTCTGAAGAATCTTGGTAATGGCAGTGCCACCACGCTCTGTTGATACGTTAAGTTCCTGGAGTGTCGCAGACAGTCCAAGAACTTGATCGGAAGTTAAACCCAATGGTATTCCTATACCACCAATACGGTTGGCAAAATCAGCGATTACCGGGGCAGTAGCAAAGCCGGCAGCTCCAAGTTCGTTCACAGCGTTACCAATGCGTAGCATATCCTGGTCAACCTGCGTTGACTTCACATCAGTGAGAACATTCCGGAGTGTACCCAACGTCTTGGCAACTTCTTCGGCGCCACCTGTAATTTCATCACCCAGGGCAACATTCAATTTATCAATGGCCTCAACAAACCCATAAACTTGATCTTTGCTGATATCAAGTTGTCCTGCCACCACTGCCATTTGCCGGAGATCCTGTCTTGATGTTCTGGTATCGATCTTGCCAAGTTGTGTATTTAGGTTCTCCACTTCTTCGGCAGAAAGTTTTGTTGTTTTCTGGATATCAGCCAGGGAATCTGACAGCTCACCACTGCTGGTAATAAATTGCTTAATGGTGTACATGGTCCCGGTTAAAGCAGCTGTAAAAGTTGCACCCATTGCAAAATACCTGTTAAACCCATCGGCAAGCTTTCCCCACGACATCCCGGTTCCTTTGGAGGCCGAATTCAGCTCATTAATCCTTTGCTGAGTTTCTTTAAGTTCTGCTTGTAAAATTTTATACTGCTTGGTATTTGGACGCATATTATTGATGGAAAGATTCAGCTCATTTACATGCTGTTTCAATTCCTTCATTGTCATTCCGGTAATCCCAATTTCCCTTTTGAGATTATCCATTTTTACTTTGATCCCATCAATCTCCGCCGACTTATCAATATACTCCTGGGTACCTTTGGTCATACCCTTAAGTTCCTTATTCGCCTTTTTCAATTCATCATCGAGTTTCCGCATTTCAGCGCGGGCCTTGTCGTTCTCGATAATTATCTGGAGCTGTACTTTGTCAATGCTGAGTGCCATTTTGCTAGATATTTCCTGATTCTAAATTTGCTTTGATTCTTTTGCGCTCCTCATCGGATAATTCGTAACCAATAATTCCGATAAGGCGATTGAGTGTACCATAGGCTGTTTTTGCATACCACCTGGTATCCTTTTTCCTTTTCTTAGGCTTTTCACGTTCGCCAATAATGATGCGGTTAACAGTGATATTGCGACGTGTTTTGGTGTTTTTGCTGGTGTGGTATTGAATTTCGACCAACCTTCCATGATCAACAAAATTCATCTCGAGCATGGGAGAATTGCCACTGCTTGTTACAGAGTGACCAATTGATTGTTGAAGTACCCGGGTTTTGTCGTCCTGGTAAAGACGTTTTGCTTCAATCTCCTTTCGAAACAAATCCGATAGGAATTCACCATGTTCTACAAGCTTCTCCCTTATCCAGGTCAGCTCAATTTCATTGTATTTCCCTTCCATTCTACAATGTTAATTGACAAGTAAATGAGGGGAAAGGACATAAAAAAAGCCCCCGATTGGAGGCTTTTCAAAACTCGACTTAATCATCTTCTGGCAAACCGGGTTCACCGGTTACCTCCCGGAATTCGATATCATTGCCTGGTACATCTATGGCATAATAGAAATCGTCATCAACCACAACTAATCTCATCATATCCTCAGTGACCACCAATTTCCATAACGATTCTTCCTCTATTATAAAATAACCATTGTCACTGCCCTTTTTTACCGGGGTTAAATTCCTGAAGTACCTAGTTCCTGAACTCATTAATCACCTCCTTCCCTTTGTGAAGAAATGTTTCGGTAAACTTCGATCGGATGTTGATGGACAGGCATTCATCGGTTACCTCATTGTAAAGAATGATTGTTTCCTCACCATTTTCAGTATCAACCATGCGTTTGCACATATGCCCCGGCATGGTGCGTTGAATGTGATCGGCCAGCAGCAGAATTTTCCGGTGGGCCTCGGCTACAGGGATGTTCTTAATTTCTGTCATTCCTGTAAGGTTTTGTGGTTTGCAACAAATTCTTCCATGTCCCTGAAGGTATCAGCAAACAAGTACAAGCTTGATACAATTTTCTTGAATTCGCTTACCGGGGCGTCCTCAGAAAAATAGAGCGTAATAAACCTTGCGGCTTCGTTAAGCTCCTCTGAAACTTCATAAAATCCTTCGAATTGTTCTGCCAGGTCGAAAAGTGGCTGAATGTTTACATGCCTTCTGGTGGAAGGGTTCATGACCAGTACTGGTCCATTTTCATTTTTTGACATTTAAGTTCTCCTTAAATGGGAAATTCCCTGCTCCGCCTAGAGGCCCGCCAAGGCCTTTCCTCTCTTGCGAGAGAACGGAACAGGGAATTTCCCTATTTAAGTTTTGAATTATCGATCTCATTGGTTGGCGGTTAACTAGGATGACAACTCTATGTTGTCATTACTGAGTGCAAATATAAGCCTGTTAAATCGAAAATCAATGTTGGATTCTAAAATATTTTACGGACTGTAAAATATCAGCTTTCATTCCCATCAACTCCCCAAATAGTCATTGAAAGTTCTGAATCAATACGTGAAATCATTAATGGATATTCATATTTATCGGAATCGCTCCAACTACGGCCAAAAAGTCCATATTCATCATTGGGATCCATCTCCTTTATGTCATTAGAATTAAAAGCCGCCTTATTGTCTGAATCATGCCCGTAAATAAGAAATAGATCATTTACAAGCGCTCTCAGCTTATTAATACTAATTGATCTTATTCCTTCAACTGTTAATGAAATGTTTTTCTTTCCATTATTGAAAACTACAACCTCCATATAATCAAATATCCCCAATAATTTATCATTGTATCTTTTTCTATACTTAATTATTGGTTCATTTACGGTATTAAACTCATCAGAACCTTTAATGAACGTTTCGTCAGGTAATGATCTCAAATCGAACTCGAAAAAATCAAATATTGTTCGTTTTATTTTTTGCTCCTTTTTTGTTGTATCCAAAGACTCACTTTTGTTGAATAATTTTCCAAATAGTCCCATAGTTTTTAATCTTTATTTGTTCTTTTTAATTACGTGTGAATAGTATTTTTACTTTGATTTTTTGGCCGCGGTAAATACCTTAATAAAATGTTTTTCATTCAGCATTTTGATTGGGGATCCAGATGATTGCATTTCAATAATTTTATCAAGCTTTGATGGTCCTGGATCACTTCCTACCAGCACATAATCAGTTTTTGAACTGATGGATTTGACTATAGAAGCCCCCATTACAGTTAAATATGCAATAATTTCTTCTCGAGAGAATTGTTGAAATACGCCAGTGATAACAATTTTCTTGTTATTGTAAGGATTATCCTGGTTAAAATCATCTGCCGTTTCGTATATAACTGGCTTTTCAATTGGTTTCTCCCAGAAACTTAAATATGAACTGGAAAAGTAAACAGGATCAAAGGAGTGTTTCATATTTATCATTCTAGCCAAACAGCTTGCTGTGTATGCGGCATCGAATAATGCATTATGTGCAACTGTAATTTGGTAACCATCATATAAAAAGGAAACTAAATTTGGTAGTGAAACTTTGGAAGTGTTATGATAATACTTACCAAATTTCACAAGATCATCACGAGCAATAATCTTTGCACCATTTTCCATTGTGCATATAATCGTTTTGTCAGTTAATCTCCGAATCATACCATGCCGATATATCTCAGATTCTACAATTGGGATATCAAATAAAGCATGATGAGCTACAATAAACTCAGCATTATTTAAATCTTGCATGAAATCCGTTATGGCTGACATAGTAGATACTCCATTTGCTTTAACGAAATCATCAGTGATGCCATGAATGTGTGTAGTTTTCTGAGGGATTGGAATACAATCAGTGCAATAATAGTTCTTGAATCCAATCAAATCTGCATTTTTATCTATGATTATCCATGCAATTTGGACTATTCTTGGCCAATTTTCAACATCCCAAGGATGTGCATCTCTTTTTTTGGGTAGACCAGTAGTTTCAATATCGACAATAATGAATTTACCAACATTATTAATACTCTTGAAAAAATCCACATCTCCAACTTTTACCTTTTCTTCAGGTATTTTATCTGTAATTGGTACATGAGTATCTTCATTTGATTTTGTACTTCCAAATAACTTTCCGAATAGTCCCATGAGTTTTAATATTAAGTATTTGCGTAATATTCACATTACGTAAATAATTGAATTTTGTTTCAATAAAAAAGCCGGAGACCAACCCCGGCTTTTCAACTTTTAAATCGTGAGAATCAAACAATGGGGGCAAGCCCCACAACTTAAGGTACCTTTCTGGGCTTCCAGAGCCGTTTGGTAAAGGTAAAAAACACATCCTTATGAATTGCATCGTAGGCCACAGAATACGAACAGTTATTCCTCAGCAACATCATGGAGGGCCCAATACCGAACTCCCTGAACGATCTTCCTACGGTCAGTCCGGCGTATAGACCAACCGGATTAAACCCTGAATTCGGGAAAGTTGTATTGTTATTGATTGTTACCGGCCTGCGATTAATAAATACCAGGGTACCACCGAGAAGCTGATTCATGAATACGGTATCGATCACACCGATAAAGGCGTTTGAATCATCCTGCAAAGTTCTTTCATACACCAGTTTCATGGCAAACATTTGCAGGATCTTATTCGTATCTACTTCGAAATAACACCATCTGGTAGTTCCTGTGTCACGATACTTTGGGTACCATCGAACTGTGACAGAATCAACGTGAGAAGGCACCGGTTTCGGAATATAGGTTACCTGGGGTTTCTGATCACCAGGAATAACGGTGGTAGCTGTTTGTGGTGTAGATAAATCACTCCTGCGGCTGCAAGTGATCACCGAAACAGTGAGCAAAGCAGCCAGCAGGAAAGATATAATTTGCCAGGGCAAGGATTTCATGTGTAAATTTTAGTAGTTAGTATCAGCCTTTCCCGGATAGAACATCCCAGAGCGTCGCCTGATGCGAACCACCTCCTTTCTTCTTGTTCGGTACAAGAAAATGAATGAAATCGGGCAACCAAGTCAGCCATTTATATTTAGAGGCTGTGGGAAAAAAGTAAATAATAACGCTGATAACTCCATACAAGAGTGAGAGGATAAATTCCCATCCAAGGCCGAAAACGCCCATGGGATCTTTGGGAGGTAACTTAGCCGGGTCAATCCAGGCACCAGTAGGGTCAACCTGCAATTGTGAACTGGTGTCCGGCACTGTATCCACAACTTCCGTTGGTGGAAGGCCCGGATCATCATTCAACATTGCATATTGGTAATCATTCACAACATAGGAAGCGATCATTTCGGTGTTTACACCAAAATGATCAGTAGCAATGCCATAATCCGAATTATGAACTTTACCAGGTGGGCTGCTTTGCGAATCATATGAAGCAAAAAGCATCAAAGTCGCAATAAGAATTCCGGTCAGAAATTTCATTGGTTTCATTTTTGATTGTTTTTGGGTTTATACTGTCCTCCTTTCAGAGGGTGATTTCATTTAAACTTTGCAGGCGTTTACCCGGTTTAACCAACCTTTGCGGAACTTCATAAGCTTGGGGTTATCCACGCACAGTTCGCTGTAGAACTGAATCCTGGCTTCTACAAAGCAGTTTCCGCAGCTTCCACATTCCAGGCTATTAACTGCCTTTAGTGTAGCAGGTCCGAATATGCCATCGGGTTTCAGCTTAAGAACCTTTTGGAGCATTTTTATTGACCTGCCTTTGCCTGCATTTACCCCATGATCAAATACATGGAGCGCCAGAAAATCGCTGTTGATTTCCTCGATCCGCATAGGCAGGTAGAATTTCTGGTAATAGATGTCCATAGCCTGGTCACGGGTCATAATTTTAACATCGTTCTCGTCAACATCACCATCATGGTCAAAATCGCCCATCGATTTGAGATCATTTTTGAGGCAACCAAGGGTTACGCCGAACTTGGTAGCTCTGCCGGGATCATCCGGATCATTCGTGTAGCGTTCGCCACCTTCGCGCTGAAGGAGGCCAGGCATAAACTGTAAAAATCTTTTTGTAAACATCTGTTATGAATTTAAACCGTGGTTTCTTGCGTGGTTTTTTTCCATGTAGCTCAGGCGTTCGGAGTGATTATCCAGGCGTTTGTCAATTTTGTCGAATTTATCATGAGCCTGTTCATTGCGAAGCACCTGTACTTTGCTGTCTGCTTTGAATTCAGCCACATCATCGCGAAGTCCGTCAACCTTTTTCATTAGTTGATTGATAAGATCCTGTACAGGATTAGAATTCCCGACATCTTTGGAGGCAAAGAAAAATTTATTGATAAAAAATCCAAGGATCAAAAAGAGCCCGGAAATCAGGCTTATCACCAGCCATTGTTCAAATTCGGTCAGATGCATATTAAAATCCCAGGTTAAAAAGGTTAAAACTGAGTGACCATCCTACGCATCCCAGGTAGTTGTATTCAGGATCAGAATGCATCCTGTTAAGGTCCATCCGGTGCATAAAATGAGGTGAGGTATCATGGTTAGCCTTATCCGTGGCCAATTGGAGTTTAACAGCAGTAAAAATGTTCTGGGTATCTTCCATCAGGTTCAGGAAAGAAACATCGTCTGATGCATCCGGAATGAGTTTGCGGACCACATACAGCAGGCAGGTTGAAGCCTCTGTAACATTGTCAGGATCCAAGGCAATGGAATCAGCAGAAGGGATCAACACGATCAGTAGCGGAAAATCACCATCACTGAGGTTTCGGATCTTATTGGCAAGATCGGATTCCGATGCAACCAGCAGGAATGATTTCAAGGCCGGAACCTTCACCAGCATTCCTTTGAAATAATCGTTGAACTCCCTAATTCTTACCATCTTTATTCGATTTTTCCTGGTTCTTGAATAGTTGCATGAGCTGGTATAGCCTTACCATCACATCATAAAGGTTTGTTTCAGAAGTTTCCCTGGCATTGCCAAAAACACCACTTTCGGAAAGGGTATAAAGGATACCTACCAGGCCGGTGTCATCACTGGGCACCCCGGACTGGGAGTAAAGCAGTTTTAATTTGATTGAAGATCCATTCATGGGAAATTCACCTTCCTTCAGGAAAATTTCACAGGAGTGGTAGAACTGAAAAATACCATACATGACTGGAAAAGGCAATTCAGAGATTAATTTCATCCGGTGATCCACGGCATGTGGATTGAATTTTACCCGTCTTTGACCATCATAGGAATCAGAAGTTGAAACAACATCGAAATTCTCAATCTCCGGACGGTAAAGAATTGCTACAAGCCGGGTTAAGGAGTCAAGATCCTGAAGGGAAATGAAATCGGCATAAGCCTGATGGGCATCTATGTACTCGAAAAATGTAAAATCAGTCAAGGCATCCTGCGGACCATAATACCGGATCCCGTTCAATTCGAAAAATGGGATCAGGTTTTTGATACAGTACATTTGCAGCTCGAAACTGTTTTTTTCCTGGTCAATGATCAGGAAAGAATCGAACAGTTCAGATATTTTATAGACCGTGGCATAAATGTCGTCACGTTTGGCGCGTGGTAACTTTTTGATGGTTTGCAGGTTGTAGAAATGATTCAGCCACACCAGACGAAATTCTTTCAGGCTGAGTTCCCCGGATTTTAACAGCAGGAATAGTTCAACAAATACCAGGTAATCTTCCTGAGACAGTTCAGAAATTTCAGACGGTACTTCCATCTGAACCTTCAGTTGTGGTATTTCGAACTTATGCATTAAAGGGAGAAAAATTTGTTATCGACGCTGTTAGATTCGGAAAGATCCTGGACAGTGTAATCACTGCCATTAGCAAGGGCACTGCGGCGTGAAAGCAATTCCTGAAGTTTAATCAGGGCATTATCAGCATCAGATTTAAGCCCCGCTGCAACCTGGTTCTTGAGTTCAATCGGCGATACTGATTTTGCCCTGATCGTTTGTGTTTCCGGAACATAGTTCTGGAATATTCCTTCGGGAAGCACTTCCACGCTCAAGCGGTGTAAAGCAATTCCCATGGTGTAAAGTACCAATGGCACCCTGATCAGGGACAAAAGTGCCGGCGTGTCTTCGGCCATTTCTGATTCACCTGAGATTTCCAACTTCAGAGCATCAAAACCAGTTTTACCGATCACTGAAAGAAAGACAGATTGCTCAATTTCGCGGATAAATGGCACAACTTTGAGAAAAAAGCGCCTTGACTGGTCAATCGGGAATACCTGGTCAAATTCAACGGCACTGTTTATAAAAAGCTTCTTTGTAGCCTGGTAAACTGGTTTTGATGTCCAAACATCGTTAATGAACGTCATTCCCTTGTTTCTTTCAAGGAAAGTGAGCAATCTGTCGGATAGTTTGTGCGCTTTGGACAGCATTGACTGGTCATCGCGCTCGATCATCCATTCAAATGGCATTTTTTCCATTTCGGAAACAAGAATCCTGCGGCCCTTTTCGCTGTGAGCCAGATCCCCGTGGGTAGCATAGTTACGATAGGCATAAAATGCCATTGGAGCCTGAATGTAAGGGACCAACATCAAAGCCATTGTTTCCTCCGGAGTTGGCTCTAAAGTAGGACCCGTCTGATAATATTCCTCAACTTTGTCAAAGAGGTCATCACCGATCAATAACCGCATTTCGTCTTCTGCCAGCAGGAGATCAGTTTTGAGATTATCAAAAGAATTCGTGGCATAGATGAACCCCAGGTGGGATTTCATTTCCTCTTTGCCCTGATTTTCCCGGTTAAATAGCATTTTTGGTTCGATTTGATGATGTGACAGAATCTTCGGCCTTTACAACCTGGTGATAAAATCCAATTTTCAGTTTTTTGCCTGGGAAGTTGATGGCAATGGCAATGTTGAGCGCTTTACAAATAATGGCCTCAGGGATATCGGTTTCGGTAGCCAGGTAAAGTTTCAGTGCATAAAGCAGCTCAGAACCGCTTGCCAGTTTACCATCAACCATGATATTTGAAAGCGAAGGGTGTAAGCCCATACCTGAAGTGATTGCATTATCAGCCTGTTTTGCGATAATAACCTGGGATTCTACATATTCCTTGATTTTCTGGTCAATCGGTTCTATGGTCCATCCTTCGATATCCCCAATGGAGTTTTTCACAGTTTTTGAGTGAAAAAACTTCCCTACATTCACCTCTCCCGAGAGGACATTGGCCAGATCCGTGAAAACCTTTTTCTCATATTCACGAAGCATTTCTTCCTTGTATGGAATTTCCTCTTCCCCACATTTAATGATAAGCTCCTCACGGATCTTGTTCCAGTAGGATGCAGGGGATTTGATGTGATATTTTATCTGGAGACTGTTTTTCGAGAATGCTTCCAGGATCCTAGGAATGGCAGATCCCCTTTTAATCCAGTTAAGGGCGCCATACCATGCAGGAATACCGTAAAAATTGTGGGCAAATGAGTACATGTTGCAGTACATCATGCTCACGGGATATTTTGAAACTGAAGCAGCATCGAATTTAGGATAAGTCTTCAATCCCAGCAGATTTGGATTTAACCAATCACCAACAACGATCCTGTTGGGGGTTTGACCATCTTCCGGCCATTCAAATCGGCAACGATCATAAGCCACATGCTCAACAGTAGCAATTCTGGCCTCCATGCCTATTCTTGATCCCCTGGTGAGGGTCAACTTGGCAAAGTGGCCTTCCATGTGGTAATAATCGACAATGGCACGGCGTAACACCTCTTCAAAGTCGAAAGTACTAAGCCAGGATTCAACTTCAGGATCAGACATCCAGACTCTTTTCTTCTCCCCATCAACAAATTCCTCCTTGTACAGAGCAGGACCCTGGCCCCAGAGTAAACCTCTCTGGCGTTTGAACACACCTTCAGTAAGGTTATTTTCTTCCAGAGCTTCTTTGATTTCCAAAGGGAGAAGGTTGTATTCACCATTTGGAACAATTTTATGGTTGCCTACAGTATAAGGCTGGTTTTCAAATGATGACCTTATTCCAAATGGAATAACGGAACTCGCTGCGAGTCGGTAATCAGCAGCAATTTCAAATGAAAATGCAGCGTTAGAGCTGGTAACTACGCCCCAATTTCCATCCTGGATAATCTGCGGATTGTTTTTCTTTTTGTTAGCCATCAGATGATTACTTTCATTCCGTTAAAAAATAAAATCAGGATTTGCCAGCAATTCCGAGGAACCTGGGCATCAACATCATAGTAGCATAGTTTGTGATCGGCATGAATAACATCATCCCCTTTAGCCTGTGGCCTTAATTTGGCTTTCCGAACATATCTTTTCCCACTGGCTTCTCCGGTGTCAAAGTTGTAAGTAGCATGTACCATTGAGAAAGTTCTTCCAAGTGAAGTAATCCTTCTCATTTCTCTAATTGCCTCGAACAAATTGATGCTTTCCATTTGGCAATATTAAAAGGAGCTCTCAGGTAGGGAAAGGACAAAAAAAGAGCCGGGAGGTGATCCCGGCTTATAAAAAGGGACTTTCCCTTTTAGATTTCGCCGTTATCGGCAAAGCTGTAATAACTTTCAGAAGTAATGATCAGGTGATCCAGTACCGGGAGTTCAAGAATATTTCCACATTCTTTCATTTTGCGGGTAAGCTTAATATCTTGATCAGAAGGTGTAAGATTTCCGCTCGGATGATTGTGCGCCAGGATAACTGAAGCTGCATTGCATTTCAGGGCTACCTGAAAAACGCATTTAGGATCTGCGACAGTTCCGGATAATCCACCTTTTGATAGAAGATAATAACCCATTATTTTGTTGGCCCTGTTCAGGAGCATAATGTAGAAATATTCAACATAGTCAGTGTCACCTTCCCAGGCATTGAGCATTGCTTCGTAAGCATCTCTGGAAGATGAAATTTTCCTCATAATCGAAGGAGGAACATTGTGGCTGTAGCTTACTTTGATTTCAGCTAAATGATTGTTGAAGAGGTCGATTGAGTTCATGAGATTGGATTTTAGGGTTAAGTGATTTTTATTGCACCCCAAAACCGGAAGGAATCAGCATGTCAAGTTTTGCTAAGCAACTTCAGCCCAACTTTACATGCGATCAATGACTGAAGGTTCCTTCGCGATAAAAAATCACGTCCTAAAATCAAACTGACCAATCGAAATCTTCTTCATTGTGATCACCGAAAAAGATAAATAATGTCAAGGGTGTAGACCATTTTCCTGACGCCAGGAAAATGGAAACACTGAAAGCGACAATTCCATAAGGAGGTCGCCCTTGACAGTTTTAAGCTCAGCGAATTTTTTGCAGGTACCTTTGCAAAGATTTTAAGGAACCAATGTGCGGTGGGTAGTTTCTTTTTTGCTTCTTTTTGTCTTTTTCCAAAGAAAAAAGAAGCCCCGACGGGATTTTAAGCAATGCACTGATTAAAATAATGGCGAAACAAATATTAAGTTGTAAAAAAAAACAAGAAAATGCTAGAAATTCGGAGCTTTTCAACCCTATTTTGACTAAAAAAGGGTTGAATTGAACGAAGTAGAGGCCGACCCGCTCTCCCGTGGTTACGCAATTGCATAAGGCATGCAGGCAGGACATATGACCAGAGGCGAAAATCCCACCATAGTGCATAAATTCAACCAATAAATAAAAGGGAGTACTTTTTTAGGAATAGACTTTCACACCAGTATCATTAGAGAAGCGTCCGAACTTCAATTGCTCCATGTACTTGGTCTGGCACACCAGGGCCTTGAATGCGTCAGACATGTTGGTAGATTCCAGTGGCAAGCGCTCCAGAGGTAACTTCTCAGACTTCTTAACCTTTTGGATCTTGCCTTTTACCCGCTCCATTGGAGCAAGCTCCAGACTGCTTTTCAACTCCTTGCATTCGTAAGCATCAATAAGGATCCTTGGCAACACCTTGTGTTTACCTTCCAGCATTTCATTGGCAAGATCATACTCCTGGTAGTGCTCAACATTCTTAGCACCAACGCTATTCATTATCACATGCCATTTAGTAGGGCGTTCATCCCTCCATTCAATAGCCTGCTTTAGCTTATTGGCAAAGTCTTCCTTGGCCTGGCTGTATTGATTGGCAGCCCTGTCAGTATTGAGGTACAGTATCTTGTTCTGATGGTCACTGAAGAAGTCAAGGAACTTATCAGCCAACTCACGAACAAACTCAGGTACCAGTGTATAGAAGTTCTTAATACACCTTAGGATATCTCCCTGCTCCTGTCCTATCACCAATGACATCATGTTGCCCGCATCAAAGCCAGCCTCCAAAGGCTTCTTACCTGATACATACCTGAGCCCCCTTGATGTCTGTGTCATGTTGTTACGTATGCCCAACGCATCATAGTAGTCATAGTTGTAACCATCCTCATAGAAGCATGCATCAGTGAGTTTAAAGTAAAACCTTAGGCTCTTGCGTAATGATGTTTTAAACGACAGCACAGATGTTTTAAACTCATCGAACTCCATGCTCTCCAACTGATCCTTGATGTAGTTTAGTGTAAGTACATCTACGTTAGCAAGGGAGCTTACTATATAAAAGAAAGTAGCATTATCCCTTACCTTGCGTAAACGTTTCTTCCAACGCTCCATGTTACGCTCAATAAGGTCTATATCACGTTGACTTGCCTTACGCCTTTTGGCAAGCACCCACTCCATAGTCAGGTCGTTAAGAATCAATGCAGCCTGGACAATGAGTAAGATCTTTTCTTTGTCCATGTTCTTCTCCATGTCCAGTATCCATGCATCATTACCATCAGCAGTATTGGGCATATCAGTACAGAAGGTCTGTCCCATGAAGTAATGGGAATGGCTTAATAAAACAGAATCACCCCTAAGGGTAGGCAGTATTTTATTAAGTTTTTGACGTTTAAAGTACTTTGCCTCATCACCAAAGAGATGGGCAATAGAAATACCAGCATTAATTGAGGGACGGTCAAGGCTTTTAAGATAGAACTTACACCCGTTGAAAGTACTGATTGTATGCTTGAAAAATGTAGCAGGAACATAAGGCTTAGGCCAGTGCCTCGGGGGTTCTTTATCTGCTACATAATGATAATCCTCATAAAACTTCTTCCGGGTCCAACCCAGGATAACGCTCGGGACAATATTGGTAAGAAGGTTTACATACGTATCAGCAACAAAGGCAAAAGAAGCCCTGGGCATGTCATAAATAACATCGATAGAGCGTTCAGCAATAATTTCAGTTGATTTTGCCACACCACGACCACCAATAAGATAGAGGTTTTTAGGTTTGATCAGGTCGATCAGCATCTTGATATAGGTCGAATACCGGATTTCGGCCTCATTTGATTTAAGAATTATCTTCGGCATAATGCTCCTCTAAAAATTCAACATTAATGATGCCTGCATCCTGGTACACTTTATCTTTTTCATTGTCAGTAAGGTCCATTTTATCAATGAGCTCAGCAATTTTGCTTCTGGATTCACGCTTAATTCCAACTTTTTCAGGATCCATCTGATAAATTACTATTCTACGATCATAGAAATCTTCCGGGAACTTTTCCGGATCAGGAATATCAAGGCCACGGGCTTTCATTGCTGATTCAAGGTTTTTGCGAAAACCTTCCATGTCGGTTAATTCCCAGCAAACCTGGGCTGCATTTTCAAATTTATCAGCATAAATATTCCGCCAGGCTTCTTTTGTAATCCCAGAATTCTGATAGAAAAAATTCATGGAATCCGTAAACAGGTCATATGCATGTTTTTGCGAAATGTCCGGATACAACTTAAGTATCGTTTTAATGATAAACCGCTGTGACTGGTGTTTTGAATACATTGACCTGATTAATTCCAGCTGTTCCAGGTAAACAACCATCTTATCAGAAAGGATATCCGATTTACCGGTATCGATCCATTCCTGCAAGGCATCAATATTTGGTTTAAGCAAGTCCATTCAGCAGCTTGTATTTATATTCCTCAATTCGTCTTTTTTCGAGCATCTTTTCCAGTATTTGAATAGCTGTTATACTACCATTGGACGCTGATCGATTAAGTTCAATATCGCGTTTAGCTTTATGCTTAAGCATCCCGGAATCATATGCAATCCTGAATTCTGAATCAGGGTTATTATATTGATTAAAAAGGAAGCTTACATCAAGCCTGAAGTAGATAGCCACTTCCTCGATGGTATATCCTGAAGCACTGAGATTTTCAATTTCATCAATTGCTTCCGGCGAAAATGGCAAGTACCGAGTCTCTTCTAAAATCATAAACAGTCTTGTTATTAATAAAAATATACTGCTCATACTGAGCATTCTCAGAAAAATTTCCACTGCCTTCTACCACGAAATTCCCATCCTTGGTACGAATGCACATCACTTTAGAATGATTCCATCCATAGCCAACAGAAAATTGACCTGGTCGCTGATTGACAAGAACGATTAATTGATCCTGCACCTTCGGGATCCGGAACTTAATGGAATCACTCACCAGGATGTGTATTTTTTCAATTTTACCTTTCTCCAGGTAATGGGTAACAGCATTGAGAATTCTGGAGCTAATGGAATAGGTGGATAATACCAGTTCATGAATGATGCCCTGTTCTTTGATAATATAGGGTATGAAGGTGAAAGCATTAAAGCTGTTGAGTGACCATAAAAAGAAAATTTCCCCATCTCCAGGCAATTTCCCAGAGAGTTGTTTTATTGATTCAATCCTGGCACAATGTTGATCCAGAAAATTGTCCTTAAGAATACCGGAGCTGGCCGGTGTAACAAAGTTTTCCTTTAACTCCTTCAGGTCAAACAGCTTTGCCATACTACCTGGATTTTAGGATATTATCGATTTCGGCCATGATCCTTTCCTTGGATTTAATGCTTTGTTCTCTTTTGGCATTTAGCAGAGGCTTATCACCTTTGGAAAGTTCATTCTTTGTCTTCTGAATGTTGATGTAAATATTCTGCCTTTTCTGGGCAAGTTCAGCGGAGTTTAATTTTCGAAGTGTCTCAATTTCATTTAGCTCTGAGAAAACAGGATGTTTGCCAAGCAATTCCCCGTTTTTCTTGAAATAATTCAATTCTTCCCAAATTGCCCGATTTTCGAGGTAAGCTTCAACAGTTTGCTTTGAAAGCTTTCCAAATTTCTCAGGATCAACAGTAATAAACAAATCCTCATGAGCTGCCAGGTAAGTATCGTATGCTGTTAACATATCATTTACCAGTATTTTCAGCTCATGAGGACAATTTTGTGAACCCAGAAAAGGAAATTCTTCTCTAAGCTTTATGCCTTTTTGGACGACTTGGAGGTCTTCCCGGATTTGTTGGCGGGTACTTTTTTTTTTGGTTCTTCTTCTATTTTCCCGGTATCCGGAACAGATTGCTCCTGATCAGTCTGGAGAGGATCAATAACCTGGGCTTGTTCAACCTTGGCAGATTCAGAAATAACCGGATCAATGGCCTTTGTCTGTTCTGCTTTCCTTTTACCGTATACATGTACGGGTATGGAAATAATACTTTTGAATTCTGCTGGATCTATTCCGGCAAGCTTCCGCAATTCTTCCATGAGGAGATCCATGTTATACTGGGTTTTTCCCTGGCGGTTCAGCCTTGCTTTTAAAGATAACGATGTACCAAATTTCATGAATAAGTGAACTCCGGATTCAAATTCACGATCAAACTTTAGCCAATTGATAACTTGAGATTTCATGTGTAATATTTTTAACAAAAATGCAATTGCAATTAGCGCAAAAAAAGGACGAAAAAAGCCGATCCTTTTGAGACCGGCTTTCAAACTGGAGTCTAAAAAGACTACTGGCGGGAAAGTTCGATAAATGTGTAAGTGCTCGCAGCATCTTTGAATGCTTTGAAGGTAATACTTGCACCTGCAGTTCCTGTCCACACAGTACCGTTGTGTAACAAGAATGGAGCTGTTTCAATTGTTGATGGATAAGCACCACCTGAACCAAGGATGGTATAAACACCACCATCAACCGGGTTGGTAATCCCTGTGATCTCAACTGATGCGGCAGAACCATTTGTTAACTGGTATTCTCCTGGACCAGCAGCAACATTGATGCTCTGTGCATCAGCAGCTACAGTACCCATTACATCATCAAATGTGATGGTACCAAGGTAATCGGCAACGTCCGGACCTTTCTGGGCTGATTTGTAGGTAAGGGTAGCAAGGTTTTTATCCTTGTCCCATTCCATTTTGAAAGCAAGTCTGAGCGGTGCACAAGGTGAACCGTAGAGGGTCTTGGAACCGTCGGTACATTTTTCAATGATAATTCCAACAGCTTTACCAAGCCAGTTTGACCTGAATTCTTTGATTGCTTTGTAGTTGCCAGGATGTGGGTATTCAATTGACTGAATAACACCTTCTGCATCGGTGTCTCCCTGACTTTCGGCAGAAACTTTGATACCATCCTGGGTAGCATATACGGTAATCGCATAGCTGCCTGGTTTAAAAACCAGTGGACCTGTAATTTCGATACCAGAAGCATCGCGGCTGTAGCCACCAGTTACATCATCCCAATCGAAGATGATAACTTTATCTTTCATATTGCCACCACTACCCGGCATTACACCTGTTGGTTTGGTAACATTCAATTTAACGTATCCCATGATAAAAAATATTAAAAGTGAAACAATGGTTTTGTAAATACCGGGGATCCCTGAAGAATCCCCGGCTTAATGATTTTAGCCCCTTTCGATTTCGTAGAACTTATCGTCAGAGCTGGAAAGTTGGAGTTTGATGAAAGTACCAGCCTCCAGGGTCATTGCTGCTGTAAGAACGAAATTCCCGGCATTGGCAATGGTTGAGGCATCTGTTGAACCAGCTCCATAGATCGTGTACACACGTCCATAAATTGCATTGTCCAGGGTAAGAATTGCGGTTGTATCGGTATTTGCGTTGGTGATGAAGGTATCACCTGCAGAAACATCCGGGGAGGTATCATCGGCGGCAAAAGCGAAGATTCCAGATGTCTTGTCGAAACGTGCCATTTCGAGGAATTTCCCGTCAGAACGTTTTTTCAGGATCAGGATATCACCGATAACCGGATTCCAGGCTGCAGAAAGCAGTGAGAAATTACCAGCCTTTGCGATGGTAATTGAATTGGTTGAATTTCCGCATTTGATGCGAATTTCCTTACCAACAGGTGCATCATCAATGTTGGTGAGTGCTGTAGCCTGGGTATTGGCAACTGACACGATGCTCGTATGTTTTGCAACACTTGGAGTAACATCATCTGCTGTCATTTCAACAAAGTAATCAGCAGGAAGATCCACATCGTTGCAGAAAATCATTTGCTGATCGTAGGTCTGGTCTTCAGCATTGTCATATTTCTTGCCAACCATGATAGCCCAAACAGATTCTTTCCAGAACGACCAAACTTTCAAAGTCCAATCCTGCTGTTCAACCTTGAAATCAAGCATTTCGTTTGGTTTGAACTCGAAGCGGCGAATGTTTCCATCCAGTGTCCACCAGATCCTTTTCGAAACGCCCATGTTCGGAACACCGATAACATCAATATTCTTGATGAATTTCACTTTGTCAACCGGACCTGAATAGTCTGAATTGATACCATAAAGTGCTTCGTAGTTTTTGTCGTACAGAATTTTTGCATCTGAAGACATATAACATTTGAAACCTGGTGTATTACGGATTTCCTCAGGGATCATCATGGTACCGTTGAAAACATACTCAACGATGTTTGCAGGAGTCCATTCGCCAAGCTCAAATGGCTTGATCTGGAATGCAGCAATTTTGTCTTTGATGAATTTCAACACACCATTGCTGATGTCAATAGCTTTTCCTGGAGAGTTCAGTGATGGCTGTTTGTATTCACCCCTGATAACGCGGAAGTTCTGCTCAGAAACAACCTGTTTGGCAACTTCTGCAAGGAGATAAACAACAAAACCCATCTTGATGGCATCGGATCCGTCAGTTTTAACCAGGTATGCAATCCACATACGCTCAAGTTCCTTCAGGTCATCAAAAACATGTGTAACGTTACCGTCGTACATTTTAAGGATTTCCGGTTGAAGGGTGTATGAACCTTTCACCATGTCAGCAAATTTCTGACCAACGCGGTAAGGCTGAGAGAACTCAGTCATAAACAGGTTCACAAGAACAGTCTGGTCAATGTAACCAGATTCTTTTGGGAAGATGCTATCGAGAGATGGCACTTGTTTCACAAAAGAAATTATCTGATCCTGTTTGCGGGTCCTGTAATAATCACCTAGATCGTTTTTCAGTGCAGAATAGTCACCGGCATTGGCTTCAATGGTAGGAATCTGCACTCCACGGCTGGCCATGATGGCAGCGTAAGCCCTTTTGTTGTAAGGACGGCTTGCATCAATTGCCATGTACTGTGACTGAATTCCGAAAAGAAATTTTTCATTGGTTGCATCAAGAGATCCTGAAGCGCCTTTTGGTATATTCGGTTCAGTGGTATCAAGCTCAGGCAAGTTTGAAAGTGCTGTTACCAGCGATTTTTGCTGCTGAAGTTTCTTTTCAAGATCTGCCTTATCAGCTACAGCTGCATTTTTGTCACTCTCCAGCTGCGTGAGCTGTGCAGTAAGCCTTTGTACTTCGGCCTGAGCATCTGTGAGTTTTTGTGCTGAGTCTTCAGCATCTACGGAGGATGCACCTGCAGGCGGTTCATTTTGTACATCCTTAAAATCACTGGCAAGAGCCAATGAGAATGCTTCAACAAACTCTGCTCCGTACTCTTTGGTTAACTTTTGTTTTTGCTCGGCTGTGAGTACCTTTTTTCCGGACTCTTCAGCAAAGGCTTTGATGCTTAAGAAAGTAAGCACAAGTTGCAAGAACTTTTTCATAATGGAAGAATTAATAATTATTAAACATTGACTGAATTCTATTTTTCATACCCAATTTGTATGCTGCATCAATTGCATTCTCGATGGAATCTATCCGATCGCATAATCCAAGCTCTATGGCACGTTTTGCCGAAAACATGGCTCCGGTAAAAGCCGGTGAATCTTCACTGATTCCTAAATTCTGAATAATGACCTGGTGAAAAATATCGTTGGTGAAATCAAGATCATCGACAATAGGTTTTGTGTCACCACTGAGAAGTGCACGGATTTCACCATCTTTTTCCGTGGCTTTGGTTGCATATATATCATAAATGGTGATCCCTAGTTTGTCTTTGAGAAAACCATTGATATCGGTGAAGGAAGTTTTTACACCAATGCTTCCAAAACGATCCAGCTGGCTTGATGCAATTCTTTCATTGCAAGCACTCACCAGCCACATTCCGGCACTGGCCGCCATATTAAGAACAAAAGCCACTGAAGGAAGTGGGCTGTTTTTAATAGCATCAGCTGCAATGTCGGTCATGAACACCATTCCACCAGGTGTATTTACCAGGAAAAGAATGGAAATAATCTTTGGATTATTTTCGGCCATCCTGATGTGATCGATCAGCTCCATAGTCTTCCAGGCAACCATCACGCCCTGAATTGGAATAACAGCAATGGAATTTTCTGGAAGCTCAATGTCATTCAGATCCCATCGGTCGGCAAGTTTTCCAGGTCCTTCAGCAACAGCATAAGGCTTATTATTCTCTTTGTCGGCTCCAAAATCAGAAATGGCCATTTTGTTGCCATTAAGAAATGACACCATTAATGGCAGGTAATTCAGAATTTCATTTCTATAGATCAACCAACGGGCGCTGAGAATATCGGAAAGGCGAGAATACATTGTATCATAATTGGAAATACAATATTATTTCTAGCCAGTTTCAGGGGAAAGGACTTAAAGCGCAGATAATTGGAAATTAATGCAATTGCTATTCTACGAAATTTGGAATTGGCAGTACCGATTTCTGTAAAAATTCGAAAACTCTGCCAGCTTTTTCGGTTGAAAGATTATTCTGGCATGTGCATGGTGAGTCAAAATCTCCAATAATTTTAAAGTCACCTGAATTTAATGTGATTTTGAGAATGAATCTTTTATTCTCGAAATTATCGATATCGGAAATAGTTGAAAGATCCTCCCCTGGAAATTGGATAGTAACCTTATTATTAAAATATGGTCCAGCGGCATCATTTACTTGGTCACTTGAAAATGTGCATTTACCTGGAGTAAAATAGAACTGATGCCAGGACTTTCCCTGTTTCCAGACAATAACCATTAAATGAGTATTACAATTCAGGCTCTCAATATCCGAGATTTCGGCGAATTCAATTTTGCAAACCTGCAGATTGAATGATTTATTCTTTAAAAAAGTCATAGTTTGATGTTGAAAATATTGCGCAAAATGACGGCTATACTGAATTTATTATTAAACAACTGATTTGCAGGTAATTAAACGTCTCTTTTTTAACATTCTGTTAAAATCGCGGTAAAAAGCTGAAAAACTGAGATCATCTTCCATAATATTATGCAATTCCATGAAGTTGATAGTGGCTATTCTGCGTTCAATTCCCTGTCGAATTTGCTCTCGTATGAAGGTATGAAAATCGTAAACGAAATGCCGTTCAATTTCACGGCGAAAAATCTTTCTTGCATCCCGACCGAGGTAATTGTTTGCATCGATGTTTTTGAACTCGGAATAAGGTATTGCTATTTCGAGGTAATTGCTTCTAATGTAGTTCTCACACCAGGTTGATTCAAATTTGCAGGATCCGGCAAGGTTACAGAAAAAATCCGGTCTGTTGTTTACAGGCGGCCTGGTAAGATTTCGAAGAAGGAAGGCATTGTAATCTGATTTTTTTGGAAAAAAGACCGGCTCCTGGCCATAAAGAGAAATCAGATAATTTTTAATGTACTTTGGAACCTTCAGAAGTAGTGTAACTTGAGATGGCATTCATTGTCTTTTCCACAAATATCGCATGATTGCGGAGTATTTGAAACGACGAAATATTGACCTGCATCATGAATTATTGACATCAATTTTCAATATTTAATACATCGTTACACACTGACACTAGGGCTTATCAAAAACAGTGAAAAAAACTGTGCAGCTGTGCATTTGTGCAGAAAAACACGATAATGCAGGTTTTCAGCAAGTTAAAAAAAAGTTGTGCAAACTGTGCGCTTTTGTGCAAAACTGTGCAGAAAAAACACCATCCAACACTCTGACAATCAATTGATAAAAAACTGTGCAAAATTGTGCGCACAAATGCACAGTTTTTTTCCTATATTTTAACAAGTACCCCAATACAAAAGAGAAAATAAATAAAAAGAAGTATATATATACATGGTTTGTAGTATTTTACGCTATATTTTACCTCGATTTTTGTGCACAACTGTTCTAAAATTAATCCCGGAATTGAAGGGGGCGTGGGGGAAACTAAGCCTTTTTTAAAGAACATCTATAAGGTGCTCTGCTATGCAGAGCGAATATTAAAAAGGCCCCTCACGGAGCCTTTTGATTAACTAAGATTGGTTCTTCACAGTTTTGTGGGGTTACCATCACTGTCTAGTGGCAAGAATGCGATCACATGATCATTGAATGATCCGTTGGGATCAGCATCGTAATAGAATTCTTCTCCATTATATTTGCCTGGCAATTTTTATCATGACCAATAACACCGGGTTGTTTTAGCTTTCCTCTCCTGGAAATAGAATCAGCCAACTGGAGGTTTTCAATGCTACAAACCTTACTGTATAAATTCCCAATACTTTTCATGCCTTTGTTTTAAAAAATCGTTTTCTCCGAGGGTACCAACGCTTTCTTACTTTCGTGATTTTTTGCTCTGTTAGCAAGGTTTATGCTGCAATATTTTCATAGGTGGGAGCTGACATTCGAGTTCGTATTATCGTAGTTGTAATTCGAGTTCGAAAAACCGAAACCTGAAGACAAAGCTGTCAGCAAAACAGCATACAACCTCAATATTCTATTCTAAATACAAAAAGAACTCTTTGTATTCATCTTGAAAAGTTTCTGCTATATATAAAGCTTTTTCGCTACTATCAGTGCAAAGGCGGGAGCCGACACCCGAGCTCGCAATATCGCAGTCGTAAGTCGAGAACGAAAAACCGAAACCCGAAGACAAAGCCGCTGATGCTTGTATTCTTAACCATGGAAAATACTTATACTGGTTAAAATCATTCCAGTTTGGTATCCATCCATTATTGATCGCTTTGAAAATGATAAAAAGCTTATATACATTCACGATAGCTTTTCTCATTTCTTCAGGGAGTAAAGAAACTTCCGGAAGCGTTGATGGATTCAGTGCTAGTTTTGCACACGCATCTTCAAATGATTTGATTGATTTGTAATCAAACGATGTGTTTTGCTTTGCTGTTTTTGCTTTAGAATTGCTCATTGTCTAGGATTTAAAAGTTATAAACTCTTCATAAATTTCAAGGAATTGCGAGGCTACATAGTCGCATTTTTCTTCTGTTTCGAAGCAAAGGCGGGAGCCGACACCCGAGTCCGAAATAACGTAGAAGAAAAACGAGTGCGAAAAACCGAAACCCGAAGACAGACGGAACCATGGGAACCACTTTCTTTGGCTTAAATTATTCCAGTCAGGCACCCAGCCTTCGTTGATTACCTTAATAATTAGTTTTAACTTTTTGAAGGCTTTTTCATCCGGAGTATCCGTGGTTGAAAATACTTGGTCTTCGGTAATACCTGCTTCTTTACAGGCATCCTCGAACGTTTTGATTTTGTCAATGATTTTTTCCATTTGTTGTTTTGTTTGATTATTTATTAAGTGTTTCCAGCAATTGCTTACTGGCATTTAACATTCTTTTGAGAGAATCTATCAGATCATCCTTATCCTGTTTGTCGTGCGGCCAAATTGATCGAGGATCGGAATGCTGATTAAGCTTCCAAGTATTTAACCAAATTTGGTATTAAACCTTTTTGACATCTGGAGGATTACCACAATTATTCATCATTGCTTCCTGGATCTTCTCATCAGTGAAATATAGATTTCCATGTTCTGACATCGCTTAAAATTTAGCGTTAGCAATTGTGATATATTCGACACCAGCACTCTTATCATAACCTGGACGGCCATTTGAAAGTTCTGCGATGTGTGGATTAACCCTTAGTTTACGATACTTGCTATAAGCCAGCATTTTTTTATAGAATGCATTTGATGTTATGAACTTTTTCTGAGTTGGATTTTTATCAAGGAAATCATTAAACATTTGCCTGCGTTCTAGTCTCATGTTGAGATTAGAATGAGTACCAATTTCTACCTCATTAACATCATCATCATCTGAAATGCAGAAGAATTCGTCGGCCCAGCTGAAGAATGTCTCACCTGCCTCTTGTCGTAACCTACGCATCTCGAGACGTTCCAATGGTGGGTTTATCAACCCTGAATTATTCGCTCCCCAGCCAAGTTTCTGAGCTTTGAAATAAAGCTGCAGGCAGCTGGCCATGAAATTCAGAAATAGGTTTCTTTGTGTTGCATCCCATTCGCTGAAAAAGTTAACACCGAAATCATGTATGGGCTTATGGTCATCACTGTAAAAATCAGAAAAAGCAATTAATGCCTGGCGATCTTTGAAAGATCCGGTGTTCCCATTAATTGCATGGTTAGTTGAAATGTAAAACTTAGGAGTTGTCTTTTCATCCAGGGTAACCTTACCTATCCCCTTTTTGTTGACTGCCATCCTGCCGGTAATCAGCGGAAAAAAGAACTCAAAGTCCAGGTTAACGCGAACGTCGTCAATAAAAACATTTCTGATCTTGTCCGAAATCTCCTCAAACAAAAATTTATCCTCTGTAAGATCCCGGGTCTTGCCTGAGATATAAGTTTGAGGGATGATCTGGCCGATTGCTTCACCCAATAAACTTTTTCCAGATCTACCATTCGCATCGCCTACCTGGCTATTCTTGCCGTCCATGCCTATTACAGCTTTCTCACATGATTTATCCCGGAATTCATGAAGTAGATATCCAATTGCTGTCATTTTGCTTACAAAATGCAGGTTTGTTTCAAGCTTTTCGTCGATGGTGCGAGTATCATCCTTGTCAGGTAAAGGCTCTCGCTTCGAATTGTAACACTTTTCCCAGAAGAATTCACTTGTGTTGAAAATGAATCTGGCAAAATGGCAATCCATGGCCTTTGACATATCAACAGAAAATTGTCCTTCCTTGCCTTCTAATTCTACTGGGAAGCTCTTTAGCTTTTGTTTTAACTGATCATCTATTCGTTCGACTGAAATAAACTCATTCTCGAGGAGTTTAGCATCGAAGTTTATGACCTGGTCTTTCCATAAATAGTTCTGTATTTTTGAAAGCGGCCTTTCCTCAATCGAATCGGCTGTAATCTTCCAATACTTTTCATTGAAGTACATGTATTGGTAACCTTTATCGGAGCGCTCGAAAACCGGATGCACAAAATCAATGTTACTTAAACTGTCTGGTCCAAAATACATTCTTGAGCCAGTATACAACATGTCAAGTACCTCAGTAAAATGATCCTGCTTAACATTTTCTTTCGTGAATTCCATCACAAAGTCTCTGATTTCATAAGGCTCTACTATGCTTACTATTTTATTGTCGAGCTTGCAAAAATCAAATTTCTTATTGCCAATATTTATGCGTCCAAAACCCCGTCTTTTCAGGAAATTAAAAGCATAGGTTGGTTTAAACTTGTATAAAAAGTAGCGATCACCAGAGCGACTTTCTTTAGGTATGATGGTCCAGTATTGTTCATCCTCTTCCAGGGGTTGAGCTGCTACAAGTTTTCCATCATCAAACCTCCATTTATTTCTTCCAATCACAAATTCTGGTATGTTTTCCAGAATGTTCTTGTACTTATTCGCAAAAATATGATTTGACTGGAGCGACCAAAACTCAAGCAATTTCAAATCGGATACTGTTGATATTTTATTTAGCTGTATGTATTTACCGGCACCATCCTTTTCATTAATGGCCGTGTCGATATCATTGTACAAATCATTCTCTTTGCCCTGCAATGTATTTGCAAGCAGATCATCAATTCCCTTATCATTCTTTTCATTATCGCGGATGTATGCAAAGTATATCTCAAGATATATACCCATGTTGGTAAATGTTTTGAGATAATCACGATAGTTTTTTATTGCGTAATAAAAAGAAAATGGACGCTGGTCTACCCGGTCACCAACCTTTATATTATTACTTAACTTATCCCAGTCGGAGTCAAGTACAAAAATTACTTCCTCTACCATAAGATCCTGAATGATAAGTTGTAATTCATACGGTAAATGACCCTTCGAACCAAGGTTTTGAATACCCATTACACCAACTGAAAACAAACCATGTTTGCTGGCTTTTTCTGCTTTTTTTTCACCTTCCTGAATGTATAATCGTTTGATTGCCCGTTTGTCTTTGTATGCCTTTCGTACAATTTCGGGGATATATAAATGAGAACCAGAACCGTAAGGTGATGCATACTTCATCGGCCTGTCCAGCTTATCTTTATTTAAATCAGGATTCTGCCAGCGGATCCTGAACAAATTTTCGATTTTTGATGATTTCGGTTTTTCGAAAGTAACCGGCTTACCCTCAAGATCGAAGTAATGAATAATCATATCATCACCGGGCACAATTCTGCCATACTGATCGCGGGTACCGGATTCGAATACATCAACTATTTTTTGTTTCCCATCATCAATCACAACCGTTGCCTTTTGATCGGCATCAGTAAGGCCAGATAAGGACAGTTGTTTATCGCGAAACGTTTCGCGGGTAGGGTTTCCTTTACGTTGTGGACCCTTTGGACGTTCCTCATCGGGGATGATAATATTATATTTATCAGCCAGGTATTTTAATGCTTCAGGATAAGATTTATTTGCAGCTTTTGTGAGGTAATGTATTGATGTCTTGCCACTTAAATCGCAATTAAAACACTTGAAAATATTTTTGCCCGGAGATATTATTAATCCTTTGTCTTTACCTTCAGCGCCACATTGTGGACATTTACAAGTGAAGGAAGCTCCTCGCTTTTTGATGGGAGTAATGAAATCAGCAATCACATCAATGAGGTTAGCGCAATCTGTGATCGTCTTTACAATTTCTGGTGGGATCTTACTCATGGTCGATGGTGGATGTTGGAGATAGAGCAGCAAAAACAGATTGGATGCGTTTTTGAAACACTTTATCAGTGTCGTTTAAATTGTTGAATACCTTTAAACCATGGACTAGCGTTCCATTTGATATTAAATACTCCTGACAAATTTCTTTGCGTTTTTTACCATACAAAACCTCAAAATGCCAGACAACAAACCTTGCTTCAGGAATCAATCCTTTTCCCTTCTTTGAATATATCTGCTCCTCGGTTAGGCCATAAATTTTGAGTATGATGTTTTTGTTGAAAGCAACACCTGGTGCTGAGAAGTAAGTCATACACCGGATCTCCTTTCACGTCGTGACATGATCTGGTAAGGAGGCACTGGTTTAGTATGATCAAGGAGCAGCTTTGGCAAATCATCCTGGGGGAATACTTTGACAGGCTTATATTTTCCAATTGCCCTGTCAGGTATAAAGTAAACAATTCCATTTGTACTCTTTAGCAGTAAAAGAAGGTCCCAATCAGCCTTCATAAGACCTTGCTGTAATGTGATTTCGCCCATTTGAATATTTTTAAATTATGATTAATCTGCTTCTGTCAACAATGCCCTTACTTCCATTGTCCCAATCGATATAGTATGAAAAGTGAGGTCGGTAATTAATGACTGGTTCCAGGGCAACACCACTAACAACTCCTGTGAGGTTTCCCATTTGCACACGCTGGCCGGTGTCAAGTTTGTCATGCATAAAAGTTTCAGTTTGGTATTTACTACCACTCATGGTAGTGCTTGTATTTTCTGTTATTGAAATCGCCTTCCTGGTAGAGAAAGATGGCTATTAAAGCAAGTGCAACAATTAGGTTCAAAATGCTGAAAAGAAGCCCAATTAAAGGGTTAATCGCCAATAGGGTTATGAATAATCTTTTCATAAATTAAAGTTGATTTCAAAAAAGCTCAATCTGCGTATCCAGCCATTTAACAAATCTGGATTTATGGAATCCGACGTGTACAGTAGATGATCTGTTGTAGCGGACTCCATTCTCCCACATTGGAGTTAAGGAAGTAATTATCTCGGTTACATAGCACATTTCAGTTTCACCAAGAACTAAGCATTCTTCATCCTTATATTTCCATCCAACAGGTGGTTCAGCGTATTCCCTGGAATCATCACCTGCGGAAAAAATGGCTTTTTTAGGTATGGGATATGGTACGTAGGTCATGGCTTCACCTTTTCAAATTCGTACACCCAAACCCAGGGATTATCATTCCAGCAACCTTTTCCGTTTATGGATTCCCAAAGTGAAATAAATGCAGTGTAATGAGGACCACGGGGATGATCTGTGCGCATATCCGGTAATATTCCTTCGCATTTAATGTCAATCGCAGATATTTCCTTTAGCCTTTCAACTCTGACATTGGTAACTTCCAGGAAAATTCTGGCCGCAGATCGTGGCATGTGGATAGATGGTGTCCATTTTAGTTCGTTTCCAACATAATTTCCATCCGCTTTGTATGCAAAATAGCTTTCCACATTTTTGAATATCACAACGGTTTCCCTCACCCAAAGAATATCACCAATTTCATATTTGCTTTTCACTGTCTGAACTACTTCATAGAAAATTGGGTCATGATCTATTTGCCTTTTGATAGCATAATTTCTATCCTTAAATGCAGAGTATCTCGCAATAAAAGTTCCTTCTGGTACTATAAAGTCTGCTATTCTTCTGGTTTGAGTCTTATTTCCCGCCAGTATTGCCTGGACCATTTGGGTGTTAAACAAAATTGGTTTCTCTTTCATAGCTCCATCGGTTTAATGTCAAAATCAACTTTGGCAGTATTTTCGTATATGGCAGGATATGGAAGAGATGTGTAAATATTCTCTATATCCTTTCTGAGAATTTCAACTCCTACAGCATCCAGAATAATATTTCTATCATCCCATGTTTTGAGCTTGTTATCAGCCCATGATACACGCACTTTTGTTATGTGGTAATTCATGTTTTAAATATTAGAATGGCAGATCACATTCAAAGATCAATTTGCAGTAGAGTGATCTTTTGATTTTTACAACCTCAATGCCTGCTATGGACATGCTTTCAGTTTGGCCTTCTGGATGCTGGAGCAGAATTTCCTTTGCCTCAGAAATTACTTTCCCGAATAGCCAGGTAATTCCCAACCACGTGCGGTAACCATCCGGAAACTCAAATTCAATCAGCTTTTCTACTTCATCATAATCGCATGGCATACCCCACTTTGGTACTTTCCGCGTAAAAATTGAAGATGAATATCTCCGGTTACATCTGCATGTATTCGTCTCTTCAATAAGACGATCTAGTGATAATTTGATTACATCCATTATTCGACCTCTCCTCACAGTTTAATAAATTTGTCAATTAATGTCTGAGCATCGTTATCTGTAAAATCATCAAAATGTTTGTTTCGACTTTCTTCGCTGTTGAACTTATTAGTTAGATCGATTTTTACACCTTCAGTAAAAAATATAATATGTAATTCGGGTTCATAGCCATCTGAATTATCAAAATCTTTCGCAAGTAGAACTTGGTTGGTTTGCAACTCAATTATTCTAAAATTTACTTCTTTCATGGCTTCTCCTCCATTGATTTATATTCTTTTGTGGGCTCGATTAATTCTACAGCTGCGGCCATGAACATTATCTGCTTTATAGGGTCTTCTTGAAACATCTGAGTTTCTGATATCTTTAAAACAGCAGGTAATTCTTCTAGATTATTAGCCTTCATTACTTCCTTTATTATGTGTTTGTAAGGCAGTATTGTTTCTTGGTATTGATCTCCTAATAATCCTTTTGCAGCATCTCTGGCTTTTGTAAGTTTCATAGCAAGTTCAATTGCATTCATGGTCCAGGAGTATAAGTAGTGTCACGTTGAACCTTTACGATCATATTCCACAACTCCGGCTGAAGCATCCAGAGCTGGGCAGCTGATTGATTAAAAACCTGGTCGGCACATTCCGGGCAATTGCCCTCAAATGCTACAATGGTGTCCAGCTGTCCAGGTGAAAAGACGGTAGGACAGTTACTCGGTTCCGGGGATGATCCCAGAACCGAAAATGTTACAACTACGATGATTACTTTGAAAATTGCTGTCATGGTTTTTGGATTAATTTGTTTCCTGGAATAAATCCATTCTAATCTGAGCAACGGAGGCTTGTAGTGCCTTCATCCGTTTACGATCAGCAGCAGTAATGCGAAGCTCCAGTTCAAAAATCTCGGCCAGTTCAGGATGCTTAAGAATGTAGTCAGATTTTTTTCTTTGAAATTCATTTTGTGCCTGGATTTTCTCGATGGTAGCTTCCTTCACTTCTTTGTAATGGCCAAGAATTATTTGGTCGATAGTGGAGAATACCCATACTTCAAATTTTGGATCCAACCATGCAGCAAACTTGAGTGCTAAAATTCGGTGCATCCAGGTGTTTACACCGTTCACTGTTTTGATGATTTCTGACCTCTTTAATGGTGCCAACCTTCCACCAAATGGTGTAAGCTCCAGTGCCGAAATAAACTCCCTAGCATGGTCAGATTTCATAAAAACGTCAACTCTTTTTTCAAAGATTTTTGCCATTTGCGTGGCGTTGATCATGACGTTTTCATCCCCATTTGATAGAAAGTCTACCTCTTGATTCTCATAAATAAAATGTACTACTTCCATGATTTTTGTTTTTAATTCCAGAACATCCCGGATTTTGATGCGAGGGCGGGATTCGAACCCGCGACCTGTAGGTTATGAGCCTACCGAGCTACCACTGCTCTACCTCACATTGTGTGATGCTGCTTTGCACCAAACCTTACTTCTGACATTGCAGCATCACATTCTACACCACCAGGATAACAGGACGGCTTATGAACTCGCCCTCGCCGAGGATTTACGGCCCTTTTTGCTCTATGGTCACTCACCCCTACCCGAGGGGAGATGTAGAATAGCCTTAGGATCATTGAATTGGTTCCAGAATATTTTTGGAAATAAAATCGAAAATTGCATTTACTTCATTCAAGCTCGATTGGTAACTTGGATTTGACTGAATTGGCAATATGTTTATGAAATCATCCTTAATTTTTGGCAGAACTACACAAACAGCCTTAAAAGTTACCGCACTATCATGACCCCAGTTTAGCATGCGTTTAATTTTTTCAACTGAATGCAACCGGGTACCGGATTTGTAAAAATTCAAATTGCTCGATTTTGCAATATGTAATTTATGGTCAACATAATTTCCAATCCGGAACAGCACGTAAGTTTTTCTGCATGAATTAAGATGCCGTTCAGCATCAGTTAAAGAGTTGAATTGTCCTTTAAGAGAATCCAATCCCTTACCATAATTATAAGATACTTCCAGGTCCACGATGCCACTGATGGCATCGTGGTTAAATTTGGTTATGTTGAACATGGCTGCAATCATTTTATGGTTAATTAATCTGTTAAGCTCTTTTAATAAGAATACCCTCATGTTCACATCCGAAATCTTTCAGGATATCATATAATTTTTGTAGCGTTCCAATTCCAATCTCAGTTCTTCCCATGCGGTAGTTGAACCAAGTCATTCCCGTAATTCCAATTCTTATTGGTATTTCATGTACAAGCCTGTCATAATCAGCCTTGCACAGATTGGTCTCCATCCAATTTTGAATATTGTTCTGATATCTTGCTTCTGAAATAGTTTTTGTTTTGCTCATAATGTTTTACAATTTGTAAATAATTTTATATAAATTTGAAAAGAAAACGAGTGTAAAAGTAAGCATGTTATCCTTACCGTGTCAAGCGAATCACCTTACTTGTTATTAACAATGATATGGAAACAACTATAGGACAGCGATTTAAGCAGTTAATAAAAGAATTAGGAATAAAACCAACTGAGCTTGCAGGTCATGGTATGACTTCAAAGCAAAATATCAATGCAGTAATCACAGATGTTAATCAACCAGGCGCACCTGTAATAATTAACATCCTTAGGGCATTTCCTCATGTGGATGCCAATTGGCTTTTACTTGGGCGTGGTAATATGTTTCTGAATCCTGAATTGTACGGAACTGTGAATGAAAATTTAAAGGAAATCGAACATCTCAAAAAAGAGATTGAACACCTGAAAGAAGTAATAAAACTCAAGGATGAACTCCTTGAAGTAGTAAGATCTAAGTTAAAATCGGAAAAGAGTTAGAATTTATGGCATTAGCAGACAAAACAGACACAACGCAAAACACTGATACTTAACAGGCAAAATAGGGGTATAAGTTCCCTCCAGCTCCACTTTTAAGAGTAAGTAATTGAAATACAATTACTTACAAGAGTTAAAAAATGTCTGTTTTGTCTTTTGCTTGTGTTGACATGGCTGCAACCTAAAACACAATACAAATGGCAGAAAGAAAAAAATTGGTAATCCTCCCAAAGCTTTGTGATTTTGGGGGCGACATGACAAAACAATGGTTTGTCTATTATTCGTACCGTTCGCCCAAATCAGGCAGAATGGTACGTTTTCGGGTGTATAATGGCATGGCCGGTGCTCAGGAACCTGAGGAAAGATATCAGCATGCAGATAAGTGCATCAGTGAAATAGAGAAGAAAATCAGATCAGGTTGGAACCCTTTTGATGATGACAAGGATGTTATCTACGAGGATCAACTTAAATATTCACATTTAGCCAGGAAGCAAGGCCGTTTGAAAAAATCAAACCGGACTTTCAATTTCTACATGTCAAAATGGTTGGATGAGAACAAGGTAAACCTCTCCCCTGCCACATACACAACTTACAAATCAAAGTACCGGATCTTTCAACAATGGCTCGAAAAGGAGAAGTTAGACCGGTACGAAATGGCCTGTTTCGACCAGGAACAAGCCAGAAAGTTTGTAAAACATTTATTTGATGACCGTAAGGATGGAAATAATACCGTTCACGGATATATCCGGACGTTAAAATCATTCTTTACCTGGGCAATAAAAAAGGGTGTCGGGATCCGGAACCCATTTGACGAGATTCACATCACAAAAAGGCCAAGAAAGTCGGCAAAATATTTTAACGATACTCTTCTGGAGAAGGTCAAGAATGAAGTAATAAAACGTGACAAGCAATTGTGGCTCTCCGTTCAGCTTCAATATTACTGCTTCATAAGGCCCGGCCGGGAACAAATCTACATGTTAGTGGGCGATATCGACATTCACCAGGGAACTATCCAGGTGAGAGGAGAAATCGCTAAGAACAAAATGACCAAGACCGTTGTGATCCCAGAACCATTCTTGAAATATCTTATCGAAATAGGAATTGATAAATATCCTGCTGAAAATTATCTTTTCGGAAACCAAGGAATTCCGGGACCAATACACCTGGGAAAAAATCACCTCTATAATCAGTTTGTAAAGGTGCGTATTGCGTTAAATCTACCCAAGGACTACAAACTATACAGCTTTAAACATACAGGCGCTGTGAAGGCTTCAAAAGTGGTCACAATAAAAGATCTTCAAATGCAGCTCAGGCATTCAGATCTTGGGATGGTTGATGAGTATTTAAAACAAATGCAGGTCACCGATAGCGATGACCTGCGTGAGAAATTTCCGGAGATGTAGAATAGACTACTCTAACTTTGCATCAAGAATAACCTTTGTCCTGACATCTGTAACCACAGCAGGAAGCAAACCTGAGAATATTGTCACCATCTGAGGGGTTGATACTTGAGTAGAAAACACCTTATTTTCCACAATCAACGTATCATTGTCTACAATGACCAATTTTGTCACATTCATCACAATCTGGTTTTGGTCTATAGAAGCCTTTCCATTCCATGTGTAGACGATATGCTTAGACAGTTGAATCGTGTCCAGGATAACGGTGCTTTGTGCATTGGCAGCCCCGAATGCCAATAATAATGCGAATATTGCAATGATTTTTTTCATGTTTATTTTATTTTGAGGTTTCTGTTCTTGAACCATTTGTGTCCATCTCGAAATGCACATCAGTACCATAGCCGAATATTCCACCTGTACCAGTTTGAGAAATCAGGTAGACTTGCATTTGTAGAATTGATGATATCGTTTTACCTGCCCCTGATATTCCATTGGCATTGTAAGACATCTCCATCTTTCCATCAGTTGTGCCAGTTGTTTGTGTAAGCCTGATCCAAGTCCATGCACCGGGAGTTTCGCTTCTATTAAACCACCTATATTTTACACCGAAAGTTGGCGTTCCTGTTGTGGTGGTGTATTTGTAATGGATATGAGGATAAACAGTTGAACCCTCTTTCCATCTATGCGTTAACTGACAGTCGTTATAATAAACTATGCACTTACTTGCTCCGGTAGTATCAATGACAAAGGTGTAATATCCTGAATCTGCCACAAATGTTGGATATCCAGTACCTGCATTGCTACCAACGGTAAATGGGTATTGAGCATCATCCCAAACAGTTGCATTTCCATTATATTTAATTGTACCATCAGCCTCAACAGATGTGTAATTACCTGCACTTTCATTACCAATTGACATTTTGCCATTTACAACTAACCTTTGTAAAGCAGTAGTTCCACTCATTAATCCATAAATTATTGCGGTGGTGGTATCTTCTGCTACAGAACTTGTTGCTCGGTCGTTTATTACTAATCTGTTCTGCTG
>CAIPKZ010000400.1 GCA_903865775.1 uncultured Prolixibacteraceae bacterium
AATGAGTGTAAAACATGGGCCGGTAACGCTTTTGTCGGTTGTGGAAGGAAAAGATGGAGTATTCCTCCTCGTTGCTGAGGGCGAATCAGTAGCTGGACCGGTACTCGAAATCGGGAACACCAATAGCCGGTATCGCTTTTCGGTTGGAGCCAAACGTTTTATGAATGAATGGTCGAAACAAGGCCCTGCCCATCATTGTGCCATCGGCGTAGGGCATATCTCAGAAAAAATCCGGAAATTAGGACAAATATTGGGTATTGAAGTGGTGAAGATTTAGCCTCTCCCCCGACCCCTCTCCAAGGGAGAGGGGAGAAAACAAACGGTTTGCGAAAGCAATCATTATAAATGTGAAAATGGTATGAATGTTTACGACCCTAAGTCCCCCATCGGGGGATTTAGGGGGCCTTAAATTGTATAACTCATGAAAAAGATAATCTTGTTAATCGTGTTCGGCCTTTTTGTTTTTTTGCTCAAAGCACAGCAAAAAACTTCCGACTGGCCTGTTCTGAAGCACTACGATCAGCAACACCTGCTCAATATTGCACTTCCGTTGGGAGGGATCGGAACAGGTACGGTCTCTCTGGGCGGTCGTGGTGAACTGCGCGATTGGCAGATCATGAACCGTCCGGGAATCAAGTTTAACACAGTTACCAAGGGAAACAATGCGCCTTTCTTTGCAGTTTACGTAAAATCTCCCAACAAAGAAGCTATGACCAAGGCATTGATTGGTCCGCTTCATCCGAGCGAGTACCAGCACTATGAAGGACGACCGGTAAATCACCACGGAATGCCCCGTTTTTCCGGTGCTTCATTCGATGCAGCTTATCCTTTTGGACAGGTAAATCTCAACGATGATGTGCTACCTGTTTCAGTAAAAATTAAGGGCTTCAACCCTTTAATTCCCGGAAATAGCAATGCTTCGGGCATCCCTATTGCAGTTTTGCAATACGAAGTGACGAACAAAACCGATCAACCACTTGAAGTGGCTGTGTGTGGAATACTGCGAAATTTCATCGGAATGGATGGAAGCAAGACCTGGCGCGACTGGAAAGGTGATTTCATTCCTCAGGGCGCAAAAAGCAACATCAATACTTACCTCGAAAATGTCCGAATAAAGGGAATTTACATGACCAGCGATGGAGTTGACAAGACCGATCCTGCCTGGGGAACTATTGCATTAACAACTCCTGATCGGGAGCAGGTAACTTATCGCCGTTCCTCCACCCGGAATGACTGGGAAAATGCAACCCTCGATTTTTGGGATGATTTTAGTGCTGATGGTTTGCTTACCGACAAGGATCAACTTGTGGATGATAACCCAATGGCTTCGCTGGCGGTTAAGAAAAGCATTCCTGCCCGATCGGCTCAAACTTATACTTTTTACATCACCTGGCATTTCCCAAATCGCAAAGACTGGAATGGAAAACAAACGGTAGGCAATTATTACACAACTCAATATGCCAATGCATGGAATGTTGCTGAAAAAGAGGTGGAAAACTTAGCTGATTATGAGGCGCAAACACTGAAGTTTGTCAATGCTTTTCTGAATACAACGGTTCCGGAAGTGGTAAAAGAAGCAGCGCTGTTCAATCTTTCAACTTTGCGTTCGCAAACAGTATTCCGTATTGCCGACGGCCACATGTTGGGTTGGGAAGGTGTGATGGATGAATTTGGATCATGTGCAGGAAGCTGCACACATGTTTGGAACTACGAAACAGCTACATCTTTTCTGTTTGGTGATTTGGCCCGATCGATGCGCGATGTTGAATTTACATACGGAACAAAAGAAAACGGGAAAATGAGCAATAGGGTAGAACTTCCGTTGGAACTGAATGCTTCAACTGATCATGTTGCCGCCGCTGATGGGCAGATGGGAACGATCATGCGTTTCTACCGCGACTGGATGCTTTCAGGAGATATGGAATTCCTGAAAAAATACTGGCCTAAAGTGAAGGCTTCCATGTCATACGCATGGATTGAGCATGGATGGGATGGCAATCAGGATGGAGTGGAAGAGGGCGAGCAGCACAACACGATGGACGTGAACTACTACGGTCCAAATCCGCAAATGCAGTTCTGGTATTTTGGGGCATTGAGGGCCAGTTCTAAAATGGCCACTGCCATGAATGACAAGGCTTTTGCAAAAAAATGTGACGAGATTTTTGCCAAAGGAAGCACTTGGGTTGATCAATAT
>CAIPKZ010000401.1 GCA_903865775.1 uncultured Prolixibacteraceae bacterium
ATAGCCCTGTAGTTTTCCATCTTCGCCGGGTGTTCCATGAATGGTGATGTAAGCGAAATCGAAGTTGACTCTTTTACCATTCCGGATAAACGAAAAATCGCCTTTATCAATCGGAGCAATCGGTTCATCGTTTTCAAAAACAACCCATTCCAGACCTTTCATCTGGACTTTCCAAACGTTGTATTTGGCCGGATCAATTGACTGAAATACATTGATGCTGCTTTTGACCGAAACCACAAATTCGGATGAGTCACCTCCATAAACAACTGCAATATTCTTCTTCATTTTTAATAAGTTTTGAACCACATAGAACACATAGTTTATTCTATAGGCAGTTTTCTGAAATATTCCGTAACAAATGTTTGTTGACCATCTTTAAATAAATTCAAACAATTGAAATTGATTAATATACCCTTGGGCTTTTTTAAAAGTTTCAGGTAAGATAATAATTGAGCTTCATGAATTGGCAATATCACATCGACTGTTTTTAATTCAACTACAATCAGATTATTCACCAATAAATCGAACCTGAGTTCACATACTAAGTCTAAACCTCTAAAATTAAGAGGAACTGATTGCTGTCCGACAACAGTATATCCATTCTGGATTAATAGATGAGCCAGACACTTTTCGTAAATGCTTTCCAGTAATCCAGGGCCAAGTTCTTTATGAACCTCAATGGCGTAACCAATAATGGCACGGCTTAATGCGTTAACATCTTTTTGAGTGGTCATATTCTTAACCTTAGTATTACAAAAATAAATTTTCTATGTGTCCTATGTGGTTCAAAATTATTCGTTTATCCGGTTGCTCAGGTAATTCCTCCACTTTACAATCACATTGGCCAGATCATCCGGAAGTGCCGATTCGAATATCATTTCTTCGCCGGTTACCGGATGCACAAAGCCCAGCATTTGCGCATGCAGCGCCTGTCGTGGAATCATTTCAAAACAATTGGCAACAAATTGCTTGTATTTGGTGAATGTTGTTCCTTTGAGAATTCGGTCGCCACCGTAATTGTCGTCGTTAAACAGCGGATGTCCGATGTGTTTCATATGCACCCTGATCTGGTGCGTCCGTCCGGTTTCGAGGCGGCATTCAACCAGATTCACATATCCAAGCCGTTCGATGACTTTGTAATGTGTAACCGCAGGTTTCCCATAATCTTCGTCAGGGAAAACGGTAAAGACCTGCCTGTTTTTCAGGCTTCGGCCAATGTTGCCGGTAATGGTTCCTTCGTTATTTTCCATATCGCCCCATACCAGGGCGACGTATCTCCGCTTGGTCGTTTTCTCAAAAAACTGAAGAGATAGTTTCACTTTGGCTTCGATTGTTTTTGCAACAACAAGTAATCCAGATGTATTTTTGTCGATCCGGTGAATCAGCCCCGGACGCGGATCATCGGAATTGAAAAGCGGAAGTCCCTTGAAATGAAAGGCCAGTGCATTAACCAGTGTTCCAGAGTAATTTCCGTGACCGGGATGGACAACCAATCCGGCAGGTTTATTGACAACCATCACATCGTCATCTTCATAGACAATATTTAAAGGAATGTCCTCCGCAATTATTTTAAGTTCGCGGCGTGGATAATCCATCATGATGGAGATTTCATCTCCTGGTTTAACTTTGTAGCTCGACTTTACGGCCTGTTTGTTCACCAGGATATTTCCCGCATCAGCTGCCGATTGGAGTCGGCTTCGGGTAGCATTCAGTAGACGGTTCGAAAGAAATTTGTCGATCCGAAGCAAGGATTGCCCGGGATCAACCACAATGTTGTGATGTTCAAACAGGGCGCCGTCTTCGGTCTCTTCAAGTTCTTCAAATTCGTCAATCAATTCGTTTTCGTCTATCATTTAGAAAAATGAGTTTTCAGGTTTTTCTGCTTCAGGTTTTTCCTGAAGTTTGGATGGATCAAGCGTAAGGAAGATGTCGATTGCTGTTCCGCGGGCAACTTCAAAAACTTCGGCAGGATCAGGAGTCTGTTTCCATATCAATCCTTTAATCTTCTGGTCTTCAGAAGTGAACGATTCGTCGTAAGTAATGTTTCCGACATTCAGAAAAGCTTCGCCGATAGCAAGTCTGGCTTCGGCAATATTCCTGCCGAACAAGGTTGGAACTTCGCTGGTTTCGCCATTACTGGTGCTTCCAAGTACCAGATCAACAACCGATCCTTTGGGTGTCATTTCGCCTACCCGTACAGTTTGTCCATCAATTTTCTGTTCGAGCACAAGATTTGGGAACTCGGAAGTTATGTATTCTATTTTGCCTGCTATCAATCCTGAACTTTCAATCAGGTTGATGGCTTGCCGGTATGATATATCTGTCAGTTGGGGCATTGGTATTTTTACCTGACTGATTGCGCTTAAGGTGATCAGGATGTTTCGGTTTTGCTTCACCTTCATACCCGGTTTTGGAAACTGATCCAAAACGGTTCCTGGGGCAACCTCATGAGAATAAACCGAATCGCGAATCTGAAACCTGAGATCCAGCCTGTCGAGAATGGATGTAACTTCCTGACTGGTTTTTCCTCTCAGGTCGGGTATTGTTACCGAATCGCCATGATTGGTGTAAAACCCCAGGATGATCAGATTCAGAACAATCAGGAAAATTGTAATTACAACAACTGCAATTGCATTGTTCTTGAAGGTTTTACTTTTTAAAAATTCTTTCAGGGTCATGCGTTATAATTCAAAAATTCTTTGGATGGACACAAAAGTAGTTTAAAAATCAGCAGGTCGGATTCATCTTAAGGAGAATCGCAGTAAAAACGAATTTCTCACTAATAAATCCTTTTAATTCAATGAATAAACGATACTTTTTAAAAACACAAAAAGGTAAAGAAATATATTCTTTACCTTCTGTATATTTTAGAAACCCTAAAGTTTTCTACTATTTTTTGTGTCTTGGTTCGTCAGAAACTGTCAGTTTTTTTCTTCCTTTTGCACGACGGGCTTTCAGCACTTTACGGCCACTGGCTGTTGACATCCGTTCTCTGAATCCGTGTTTGTTAGTTCTTTTTTTGTTTGATGGCTGAAATGTCCTTTTCATCAGTATGTTTTTTTAATTGTATTTTTCGTTTTTATTTCGGTCTGCAAAAATAGTCCTTTTTTAATATTGTGCAAATCAATCGTGGCTTTATTTTATTTATTTTTCACAGCCAGGTGAATCAGCCTTTTTGTTTCAAAAAATTCTTCCTGAAAATAGTTCTGAAGATCATAGACTTTTACCTGTTGACCAAATGAGCTGATTTCTTCTTCAAAATCGCCCCCTTTTAAATAGATGATGCCGTTAGGTATATCGTTGTTGTATTGCTTCGAAACCTTGGATTGTACCATGGAAACGAAACGGGGAAACGCTGTAACCGCACGGCTTACCACGAAATCGAATTTTTGAGTTACCTCTTCAACGCGGATATGTTCGGCTTTTATATTCTGAAGATTTAAGGCATTGGCAATTTCGTTTACCACTTTAATTTTTTTTCCGATGGAGTCGACCAGCAAAAAAGTGGTTTCAGGAAAGAAAATAGCCAGCGGAATTCCCGGAAAACCTCCACCGGTGCCAACGTCCAGCACTCTGGTTCCAGGTTTGAATTGAATAAACCGGGCAATGGCCAGTGAATGCAGAACATGCCGTTCATAAAGCTGTTCAATGTCTTTTCTCGAAACAACATTAATTTTGTTATTCCATTCATCGTACAACGAACCTAACTGGCCAAACTGTTTTATTTGCTGATCGGATAGGTCAGCAAAATATTTTGTAATAATTTCCATTCGTGATTGGGGATAAACTATTGCTCGTGCACGTCAATTTCGGTTGATTCAATCATATTGAAGAGCATTTCGCGGGCTCTGAAAAGTTGCGCTTTTACAGTTCCGAGGGGCAAATGTAGTTCTTTCGCAATTTCTTCGTACGAATATTCCCTGAAATACCGAAGTTCAACCAATATGCGGTATCGGGGTTTTAAACGGTGCACAATTTTTCGCATCAAAACGGCACGCTGAATCCGAATCAGCTTTTCTTCAGGATCTGGCTCGGTTGAGCGTAATTTGACCGGCGTCTCGCCGTCTCCGTTTTCCTGGTTGTTTTCGATCGAAACATATACCCCGCGTCGTTTCCGCAGAAAATCGATGCAGTTATTGGTTGCAATTTTAAACAGCCAGGTGCTGAAAGCAAAACTCGGTGAATACTGGTGCAGGCTTTTGAAGGCTTTTCCGAATGCTTCGAGGGTTAAATCTTCAGCATCGTTTTTGTTATTCACCATTTTAAGCAGCATAAAATAAATCGCATCCTTATATCGGCTCATCAATTTGGCAAAAGCTTTCTCGTCACCGGTTAGTGCCGTTTGTACCAGTAAATAATCATACTGAGCCTTGTCCGATAATTGTGCATTTAGTTCCATCTGCTTCTGCGGTGAATAAGGTACATCGACCAAATAAACCACCAATTAATAAATGGTTTGATCAATATGTACACAAACGAAGATACGAATATTTTTCGTTCGTTCAATCGATTTAACAACATCCTGATGATAATTAATTGAAGAATTATAAAGATCAGAGGCAGAACGAGAAAGGTGATCCAGTATTCAGGATGAAGAATAATCAGGGTGGCTGTCAGTCCTGGCAAAAGTATGCGGGTAAAATCGTCCGTAAAAAGGCTGATCTTTTTTATCCAGGATAAACTTTGCCTGATTTGAACTCCTTTTTTCAACAGTTTAAGGTGGTCGCCCCGGTCGTCTTCAATATGTTCGCGGATAGCCAATTCCGGATTGGTTGTAATTTTCACATTGTCCTTCTTGAAATTCTCGTTGAAAATCAGTTCCAGGTTGGCAAAATTCCGGTTCAGTTTCTGTCTGAATCCCTGCGTTTCGAAGTATAAGGTTTTTTTAAAAAGAACATTGTTTTCGTTGAATACAAAAGGTTCCCCGGCCACCGTCCATGCTCCGCTGATCATAAATTGATTGAACCTTTCGAGGCGGCAAAGCAGGTTGCGGAATCCTTTGGTCCGTTCGATGTTGGTATAGGCAATTACTGCCTCGGTTTCAGGAGTAATTAAACTATTAAGTCTGGCCAGCCATACCGGATTTATTCCGCCTGAAAAAGAAGTCAGTAAAAGAATCCACGAAGAAGATGCTCCCTTTAAACCAATATTTATGGCTTGCTTTCCTGAAAAACGGATTTCCTGGTTTAGACTGGTAACTTTGAGTTTGGGGTTTGTTTCGGCAAGAACATTCAGGATTTCGTATGTATTGTCTTCGGAATTCTCGTTAATCACAAGCAATTGATAATCCTGGAACTCCTGCTCGTTAAAATTATTCAGTATTTCCCTGATTCGTTCTTCCTCATTTCTTACCGGTACAATAATGGTCACCTGATTTGAATTTTCGGCTGAAGGACTATCCTTGTGCAGAGCGAGTTTCAGGTAATGACTAAGCAAATAATAAATCTGGATTAAAAACACCAATGATGCTGAAGCTACGAGCACCAGGTCGCTGATAGTGAGTATCTGAAAGTTAATAATCTTCACTTTGGGATTGCTAAATTAATTGATGGTTGTTGAATTTTTGATCGCGGCAAAATTAATAAACCTGACGGTTATATCCTTCCAATTTTTAATTAGATTTAACAGTTGTCTTTTTGTTGTTTTCCTGTCGTTCCACTTTTATGCCTATCTTTGGGCACTCAAAAAAAATCGGTTCATGCAATTTGATTTAAAACATACCGCTGAAGGCAGCAAAGCAAGGGCAGGTTTTATCACCACTGACCACGGGACAATTGAAACGCCCATCTTTATGCCTGTTGGCACTGCCGGTTCGGTGAAAGGGATACACAAAAGAGATTTGAAAGACGATATAGGGGCTCAGATTATCCTTGGAAATACCTACCATTTGTACCTTCGGCCGGGTTTGCCAATTATTGAAGGAGCCGGCGGAATTCATAAGTTCAATGGCTGGGATGGACCAATCTTGACTGACAGTGGTGGTTACCAGGTTTTTTCGCTGGGAGATATCCGGAAATTAAGCGAAGAAGGTGCAAAATTTCAGTCGCATATTGATGGTTCTGCTCATTTATTCACTCCTGAAAATGTAATTGACACCCAACGTACGATTGGTGCAGACATCATGATGGCATTTGATGAATGTACACCCGGAGATGCCGAATATGAATATGCACGAAAATCGATGGAGATGACCCAGCGGTGGCTCGACCGCTGCTTTAATCAGTTTGAAAAAACATCACCCAAATATGGCTATTCACAATCGCTTTTCCCGATAGTTCAGGGAGCTGTTTATCCTGATCTGCGTGCAATTGCTGCTCAAAATGTATTGCAATATCATAGCAATGGCTACGCCATTGGTGGTCTTTCAGTGGGCGAATCAGAAAAAGATATGTATGCCATGATTGAAGTTGTGAATGAAATACTTCCGGAGAATAAACCACGTTATCTGATGGGTGTTGGAACTCCGGTCAATATTCTGGAAGGAATTGACCGCGGTATCGACATGTTCGATTGTGTGATGCCCACACGCAACGGGCGCAATGGCATGCTTTTTACAAAGTGGGGAGTCATGAACATGCGTAATAAAAAATGGGCCGATGATTTTTCTCCGGTTGATCCCGAAGGAACTTCGTTTGTGGACCATCACTATTCCAGGGCATTTCTTCGCCATCTGGTTATCTCAGGTGAAATGCTCGGTGCCCAGATTGCGAGTCAGCACAACCTGGCTTTTTATCTCTGGTTGGTTAAAGAAGCGCGGAGACATATTCTGAATAATTCGTTTAAAAGCTGGAAAGAAGAAATGGTTCAGCAACTTTCAGTACGATTATAAACTCAAGTTTTATGCTGCGTAAAATTGATTTCTATATCATTAAAAAATTTCTGGGGACATTTTTCTACTCTATTGCATTAATTATCAGTATTTCGATCGTTTTTGATATCTCCGAAAAAATTGATGATTTTATATCCAAGGATGTGACCATGAAATCGATTGTATTTGATTATTACGTCAATTTCATGCCCTACTTTGCTAACCTGTTCAGTGGGCTGTTTACTTTCATTTCAGTCATCTATTTCACTTCAAAACTTGCTTACAATACCGAAATCATTGCGATTTTAAGCAGCGGAGTTTCGTTTAACAGGTTGATGCGTCCATACATGGTTGGCGCTTCAGTCATTGTTTTATTTTCGTATATGCTTGGAAATTATGTGATTCCACCAGCCAATAAGAAAAGGGTCGAATTTACAAATATGTACATTGGTACACGGAAAGTAGGCACCGAACGAAATATTCACCGGCAGATTGAACCCGGAATATTTGTTTACATCGATTCGTACAATGCTTCAAATGATGTTGGATATAAATTTACGGTGGAAAAATTTGTCGATAAAAAGCTGGTATCCAAGTTATCATCAGACTATATTAAATGGGACCGGGAAAAGAAGAAATGGACCATTCACAATTATTCAGTGAGAAACATTAATGGCTATACAGAAAAAGTCACTACTGGGGCTGAAATTGATACCACACTGAATATGGTTCCGGATGATTATCAGGTGGTAGAAAATATAGTAGAAACGATGACCTTGCCGACGCTGAATGAATCAATCGACAATTTGAAACTTCGCGGTGTAAACACCATTAATTATGAAATTGAAAAGCATAAACGACGTTCGCAGCCATTTTCTGCTTTTATACTAACCATCATCGGCGTATCGTTGGCATCGCGAAAAATTAAAGGAGGAATAGGTTTTCATTTAGGACTTGGACTCCTTCTCAGCTTTTCATACATCCTGTTTATGCAGGTTACCACTGTTTTTGCTACCAGTGGACTGCTGCTGCCAT
>CAIPKZ010000402.1 GCA_903865775.1 uncultured Prolixibacteraceae bacterium
AGCCAATGGTTGTTAATAGCTTGTTTTTCGAAATGATAGCTTTTGAGCCGGTATTCATAACCAGGAAACAACCTGTTCCATAAGTACATTTGGCCATTCCTTCGCTGATACACATTTGACCGAACAAAGCAGCCTGCTGATCACCGGCAATACCGGCAATAGGAACGCCAAGAAGTTGTTCAATATCGGTAACCTCTCCATTGACATGACTTGAAGGCACGACTGTGGGAAGAAGTGATGCCGGAATTCCTAAGATTTGAAGTAATTCTTCATCCCATTTCAGGGTATGAATATTAAAAAGCATCGTCCGGCTGGCATTGGATACATCAGTGATATGCGACTGACCCTTGGTCAAATTCCAGATAACCCAGGTGTCGGTTGTGCCAAATGCAAGCTCGCCCTTGTCGGCCCGCTCTTTTACACCGGCGACATTGTCCAGTATCCATTTAATTTTTGTAGCAGAAAAATATGCGTCAATAAGTAGCCCGGTCTTTTCAGTAATTATTTTTTCGTAACCCGCTTCTTTCAACTTCAGACATGAATCTGCGGTACGCCTGTCCTGCCAGACAATCGCTTTAAAGACGGGCTTCCCCGTTTTCCTGTCCCAAACCACGGTTGTTTCGCGCTGATTGGTAATGGCAAGTGCTGCAATCTCACTTCCTGAAACGCCGCTTTTTTCAATCACTTTCCGAACAGCCTGTTTCGTATTCCTGTAGATTTCTTCAGCATCATGCTCTACCCAGCCTGGATTAGGAAAATACTGTTTGTGATCGACGTTTTTTTGACTGACCAGAACACCATCGTTATTGTATAAAAGTGCTTTGGTGGCCGTAGTACTTTGGTCGATTGATAAAATATATTTTTTCATAATTTCTTCCGGATTAGGTATTGTTAGGATTTTCGGCTTAAATCGAATTCTGGGTAATTGCCAACAATATACAAAAAAATAAAGGATTAATCCGATGGCAGGATATTTTAGATTTCGGAGTTATCTTGTTTCATGACTTTTGACTTTTCCGAAAGCAAATCTATTTCTTCCTAAAAGAAGTAAATACTCTGATACGCTTTAGATATGGGACAATTGGACACACTTCAACTTAATTTACCTGCAAATAGTTCGATCTTCCGAAGTATGAAATGAACCATTTTCATTTGCTCCAAACTCAATCCAGAAAAACCTCAGTTATTTCGCCTCTTAAATACTGAAACATCAGATGAATCTGCGACTCTATGTTGCGGGGCTTTGACAATTCAGGCAAATGCTGTTCTGAAAACCAATCCACACCGATGGTTTCTTCACCAATGGCAATGCGGTTATCCAATGGTTCGCAAAGGATGAATAACTTATAAACATATTCGAATTCGGGTGGCATCTGTTGGGCCGTTTTATCCATCACAGCCAAAAGTCGGGTTGCTTTTACGGTTAGGCCGGCTTCTTCGAAACATTCCTTTTCGGCAATTTGTCGCGGAGTATATCCCACATCGGCCCAGCCACCTGGCAACGACCAGCATCCGTCTACTTTTTCCTGAACCAGTAATATCTGGCCTTCCGGATTAAAAACAACAGCACGAACATCTACTTTCGGCGTTTTGTAACCGTTTTTCTCCTGAATGATTGGACGAATTTTCGCTACCGGAATATCGGTAAGATCTTCAAGCATCTCAAGGCAAATTTCCTGAATTTCGTCGTAGCGCTCTTTGTCGTAGTTGCTGTTGCTGTATTCCAGACCAATTTCTGCCAGAGCCTGAATGCGCTTGAGTTGTTCAAAGAATGTGCGTTCCATAGATTAATTCGGTTTCCGGCAATAAATCGCCATCTAATTAAATTCAGATTCTAATCGATGTATAATTTCCCTATTTCATTTATGCATTGCGGCGCAAACAGCATTATAGTTTCAATTATGATTTTTCATGCGCCTAAAATCCACCTATCTTCATTAACCCCGGGTTGCGTCGTTCCTCCTTACCCGGGGTTAATCAGATTTGACACTTTCAGTGTCTTTCAAAACCATTTCCGTGTCAATATGAATTTCCTTTTTCCTATTTTCTTTTTCCTATTTTCTGGAAGATCATCCGGTAATTTTAGCCGGAAGTCCTTTAACCAGAACAGGCTTTTCGTTTTGTTTTTTAGGCATGAACATATCTTTATAGGTCAGTCCAAGCTTTTCCTTCATTTCAAGTGAATAATCCAGTGTACCCAAATCAGGACTTGTGTTGTTGGTTCCGAAAGTGAATTTCACGCCGGCTTCCTTGGCTTTCCGGAGTATTTTTTCAGAAGGAAGTTTAAACCGTGAATTAATTTCCAGTGCCACATGGTTATCAGCCAAAACCTTTACAAACCGGTCGATACGTGCATCGGTCCAAAGTTCATCATATTTGGCGGCAATCACTGCAGGTAAAAAGGTTGGATTTACATGAATGTCGATGGGTTCTTTCGAAACTACATTTTCGATTTTGCTGATCAGTTCATCCATAAACTGCTGCTCGTCATCCACAAATACCTCTTCAGGCATCCAAAGACGCATGCGTCGGCCTTTGTGGTCGGTCCAGGTCATTCCGTCGGTAAACACATAGTCGAATTTCGAAATGGCTTCCGGCGAAAATAAAGTCACCCATTCGCGGCCTTCAGCCTGCATTCCCCGAAAAATCGGTTTCGACTGAACAGTATCCATGTATGCATACAGCGACTTGTCGTTCGTAACCGGAAATTTCAATCCGCAATTGGGCGCAATACCATAATTGATGCCGAGTTTCATCGAATTTTCGCAAGCCTGGGCCGTGGTCAAACCACCTTTCAGATGAACATGGAAATCGATCAGCGGAAAATTCTCAAACATCATTTTGGTTACTTTCCAGTCCCATTCTTTTGAGACCAGCAGATCGAACTTTTTGGCTTTCGGCAAGGGCCTGATTTGAATACTCTTGAAGTAAACCTTGCTTCCTTCATCATGGCATTGCAGAGCAATCTTTCCGGCACTGAAAACTTTCAGAACATCGTTTTTGGGCCGGTAAGGATTATCGGGCTGAATATAATCAACTACTTTTGTACCGTTTACAAATACCTCGCATCGGTTTTCTACCACTTTAAACGACAGTTCAAACCACTCATTGTCAGTTACAGTCGGATAATAAATATTTCGGATTCCATAGATACTTCCGGTTTTTTTCAATTCCTGAAAATCGCCCGGTCGCTCATACGAGTTGTCAATCTGAACTTCATAGCCGCGAAGCAGCGGTCCGTATGGTTGTTCCTGGGTATGAAAAATAATTCCGGAGTTGCTGCCCGGCTCTGTTTTTACCATGGCCTTCAATTCGAAGTTGCGGAAAATCCCTTTCTTAAAATCGCCCGAATAAAACAGGTGACTTATTGGCCCGTTTGCAACCAACAAGCCATCTTCAACCTGAAACGAGGTCGGATTCTGATTGGCAGTCCAGCCGGTTAAATCGTTCCCGTTGAAGAGCTCAGTCCACTGGGGTTCTTTGGTTTGACAGGAATTCAGGACAAAGAAAAGAGAAAAAAGAAAAAAGGTAAAAAGTAGATTTCTCATGGTTTAGTTTGGTTTTTTGTATGAAACAAAGATAAAAATCTATAGATTCCAAATGACGAACTTTTTAATCAATTTACCCTGTTCCAACGTTCTGGCATCTGACGATTTGGAATTACAACCCGAAAAGATTTGCATTTAATTCATTTTTAATACTTTTGACACCGGAATTTTCTGATCTCCGGAATAAAATGCAAATTTCTGCTGTTTATTTTTGTTCAGGAATTACAAAATCAAGACTATGAAAATAATTGGAAAATGATCGAAGCCATTCTTTTTGATATGGACGGAGTCTTGGTTGACAGTGAACCAATTCATATAGAAATTGAGAAACTTCAGTTCAGGCTGAATAATATTTTAATTTCGGAAGAAGAACACCTGAAATACATGGGTACCGCGTCGGATGTGATGTGGAAAGCGATCGCCGAACGACATCCAATCAGCATACCGGTTGAAGAATTGATTGAACAGAACCGTATTGAAAGTGTCCGTTTTTTTTCCGAACTGGCCGAAATCCCTGTTATGCCCGGATTGGTAGAACTTCTGGAAAAGCTTCGGACAAAAAAATATCCAATGGCGGTTGCTTCTTCGTCCACTCCTGAAATGATCGATCTGATCCTTGAAAAAACCCAATTGAAAAAGTATTTTCAGGCCATAGTAAGCGCTGAGGAAGCCGGAAAAAGCAAACCTGAGCCGGACGTTTTTTTATTGGCTGCTCAGAAATTGGGCGTAAAACCGGAGAACTGCCTTGTTATTGAAGATTCGTTCAACGGTATAGCTGCAGCGCATGCAGCCGGGATGAGTTGCGTGGCGTATCAGAGCCCCGGAGTTGACCCGAAAACCCAAAAAGAAGCCGATTCGATTGTAAAAAGTTTTGAGCAATTGGGTATGATGCTCTGAAAAATGTGAATATGTCAGTCGGTTAAAGCCAGACGGCAATGAATAACCAAACTTATAACTTACCTGTTTAAGGGATTCCATCCTTCAAAAAAGGGATTGAATCCATCGCTTCATTAATATCCCAACTCCTTCCCTTTCTTCACTGCCGGAATTCCATATTCCATCCAGGCAGGAACTGCTTGTCCTTTCAGGTAATGATCGAAAAACTGTTTCATCCGGATTGTCAAATCCGTCCGGTTAGCCCAGCTTTCTGCTTTCAGGTTATGTTCGTCGTTGTTGTAATTCAGTAACCAAACAGGTTTTTGTAATCGGCGCATGGCCGAAAACAATTCAATACCTTGTGACCACGGTACTGCGCCATCGCCGTCGTTGTGCATGATTAGCAATGGCGTTTTGATTTTAGGTACATAAAATAAAGGCGAGTTTTCGATAAACTGCATGGGTTTGTCCCATAAGGTACCGCCAATCCTGCTTTGTTCATTTTCGTATTGAAATTCGCGCGACATTCCCGACTCACCGCGAATTCCGCCATAAGCACTGGTCATGTTAGCCACTGGTGCTCCGGCCATGGCAGCAGCAAACATATTGGTCTGGGTAATGAGGTAAGCAGTTTGGTAACCTCCCCAACTTTGCCCCTGGATACCAATCCGGGCCCGATCGATAAATGGGAACATATTGCTCACAAACTGAGTTCCGCTAACCACAGCATCAAATGCCGACTGGCCGGGATAACCTTCTGAATATGTGATGTCAGGAATAAAAACGATGTAGTCGTTACTTGTATAAAACGTCCGGTTAACTGTTGAGCGCGTAGGAGACGGCGAAAAATAACTATGCAGATTATCGGCATTCCGTTCATAAAAATAAACGATCATCGGATATTTTCGTTCAGGATCGATAGTTTCAGGGAAATAAAGCAAGCCTTCAAGTTTCTTTCCTGAAAATGAATCCCAGTGAACCAGCCGAACACCCGGCCACACAAACTGTTTTTGCTGTGGATTTGCTTCTGAGAGTTTATGACGTTTCTCAAATTTCAGATTGCTTGTCCAGACATCCGGAAATTCATCTACACTCTCCCGAGTCCAGATCAGAGTCTCGTCATCTTTTGACTTTTTCAGGTTGTCGAAACGATAATCTTCCATCAGGAACATTTTAGGTTCCAGATAATTGCGCAAATCAGCCGTAAAATAGCCCTGAGATTTGTTTTGTTCGTCAAATGCTTTCAAAATTACTGGTTTTCCGGTATCGATAAATTCCTCCTCCGGATCGAGTTTACAGTAACGGAGCTGAAGTGAATTCTTCCTTCCATAGTTTTGAGTGGCATTTACAGGAACTTTAATCCCTTCCATGTCAACTCTCCAGATATCATTCCGGTCATACAGGAATAGATATTTATCGTTTTCCGACCAGCCGGCAATACCGTAAGGTTTAGCATCACCAGGCATATCCCAGCGCTCGTCAACAAAAGAAACCGGAATTGCAGCATTCAGGTTTAATGCATTTCCAGAACCGACACTGGTGGAACGGGCATAATACGAACTGTCAGCCGGATCGAACCAAACCACAAAATTACCACCAGGCGACAACGAAACCATGGACTTTCGCTGAATCGTAAGTTGATTAATTCCGGTCTCCACATCAATCAGGTAATAATCGGCATTTGACATTCCTGTCCATGATGATTCCAGTTTATACGGTGAAGGATCGGAACCAAGTGCAACATTGCCATTAGCTTTCTGAATGGTTTTAATTTCACGGACAGCTGGATCGCCCAATTGAACAAACTGAGCTTTATCAATCAAATAAACAGCCTTGTAGGTTCGTTTTTTTTCTTTTTCCAAGTTAATCTTTTGCTCAGGTTGCAACTCCTTATCTTTCCAGTTCCAAATGTCAAGAACAGGTTTTTCCTCATCAAGCAGCGAATCTTTTGGTTCAGCCGAAGGTTTGCTGTTTGTTCCAAAATACAAACGCTGGCCATTTTCCGAAAAAGTCAGATCTCCAAATTCGGAAGGAGACCAACCAACAGGCAAACCTGGACCATCAGGCGTAACAACAGCTTTTGATTCGCCTGTGGTAAGTGATCCAAAGTATAAACTAAAGACTTTTTCTTTGATGGTTTCGTTTGAAAAC
>CAIPKZ010000403.1 GCA_903865775.1 uncultured Prolixibacteraceae bacterium
AAGAATGGAAATTTACAGGTGATTGGAAAACACATGAAATTACTACCTGGCAGAAGAAAATCGAAAAACAATCGATGGTATCCGGAAAAGCAGGCGATTCAGCGGAGTTGAATTTCACCGGAACAAGTATTTCTATCGAAGGAAACTGGTACAAAGACGGCGGAAAAGCAGATGTTTTTGTAGATGATAAGTTGCACCGGTCGATCGATACCTATTATTTCTTCGCCAATCAACAACATACTACCAGCATCTGGCACATCATGAATTTACAGCCAGGCGGGCATACCGTCAAACTGGTGGTCAAAGGCGAAAAACGACCTGAAGCCACAGGAACAAATCTTTATCTTACCAAGGCATTTGTTTTCAGTAATGCTTCGTCACAATAAATCTAAAATCCAATGAACGCTAAATATATATTAATCAGTTTATTTTTTCTTTTTCCGGGAGTACAAATTGGATTTTCTCAATCGTCACCCGTTCGAGACCATACTGTTCCGTTGCCCGAAAGCGTAAAGGTCATTGCCGCTAAGTACAATCAGACTTTGCTCGGCAAGAACACGTTTGTGTTCGATCCCACAATGAATATGAAGGAAGTTCAAACATTGATCGATTCCATTTATGCCGGTCAGGTCTTTCCCACGAATGAGTTTTCAAAAAACCGTTATGCACTGCTGTTTAAACCCGGAACCTACCAATTAGATGTCAGGGTTGGTTATTATATGCACGTTATGGGTTTGGGGAATTCACCCGAAGATGTGGTGATTGCTGGTGCTGTCAGGTCTAATGCATCGAAAGGTCATGTGTTGTGTAATTTTTGGCGGACTGCTGAGAATTTAACGATTGTACCATCGGCAGATTCAACCAATACCTGGGCAGTATCACAGGCGGCTCCTTTGCGTCGTGTTTATGTAAAAGGAAATTTAAAATTACACGATGGAGCTTCCAGCGGAGGTTTCATGGCCGATTGTAAAATTGATGGAACGGTGTTTTCCGGTTCACAGCAACAATGGTTAACGCGAAATTCAGTTTTCAAAAAATGGGACGGTGGCGTTTGGAACATGGTTTATCTCGGAGTTTCCAATGCTCCAAAAGAGAATTGGCCAGATAAGCCTGTTACCACCATCAAGGAAACGCCTGAAGTGCGCGAGAAACCTTACTGGATTTATTCAGGAGGAGGAAAGTATATTTTAAAAATACCGGCACTAAAGAAAAATTCAACCGGTATTGACTGGGATAAATCAAACAGTGGAGAAAAGAGTATTTCCATCGATGATTTTTATATCGCCAAACCTGACGTTGACAATTCAAAATCGATCAATAAAGCCTTGAAGAAAGGCAAAAACATCCTTTTTACTCCCGGGATATATTCGTTAAGCGAAAGCCTGAAGGTCAAACGTTCAGGAACAGTAATGATGGGAATTGGAATGACAACACTGGTTCCTGAAAAAGGGAACAAGGCAATGGAAGTTTCAGATGTTGACGGGGTGACGATAGCAAGTTTGCTGATTGATGCAGCCATTATTCCTTCCGAAACGCTTATGCAGATTGGAAAACCCGGATCGAAGAAGAACCATGCAGCAAATCCCTCCTATTTATTCGACGTATTTTTCAGGATTGGCGGCCCTCACGAAGGATCTGCCTCACGTTGTCTCGTGATCGATAGTAATAATGTTTTTGCCGATCATGTGTGGCTTTGGAGAGCTGACCATGGCAATGGCGTAGGCTGGAACAAAAACAAATGTGCCAACGGTTTGATCGTGAATGGCGACCATGTGACCATCTATGGTTTGTTTAACGAACATTTCCAGGAATACCAGACCATTTGGAATGGTGAAAATGGCCGGGTTTATTTTTACCAGAGCGAAATGCCTTATGATCCGCCAACAGTCGAAGCCTGGAAACACGGCGAAACCTTTGGATACGCATCCTACAAGGTTGCCAATGATGTTAAAAACCATCAGGCATGGGGTGTAGGTATTTACAATGTATTTTACAATGCCCCGGTAATTGTCGATCAGGCAATTGAAACTCCAACAGAAATAGAAAATGGGTTTTACCATAAAGTCATTATTTGGCTGAACGGAAACAAGGAAAGTATCGTAAAGAGTATCATTAACAGTAAAGGTGGAAGCGTAAACAGTTCGAACAGAAAAGCGACATTGAAATAATCATTCCCTGGCAATTATGCATCTCAACCCTGCTTTTTGGGATATGTACCAAAAGCAGGCAAATGTTAATATGCTGCTCCTTGGAATATTGCCAAAATTTTGCAGTCGCTGGTGACGATTTGTTTGTCACCTTATAGCCAGAGATTTATAAACATAAACGACTCATTGAATAAACCTAGCACGGGTTGATTAGAAGAAAAGTTAGATTGCCCCCTTGCCAGCGATAGCAAGGGGGTTCTTCATTTAAAAGTGCCATTATAAATGTAGGCCTAATACAGCATAAAATTACGTTCAAAATTTAAAAACATAATGTTGCAACTTCCATCCATTAAAGGAGCCATACAAGACAAGAGGTCGTTTTCGACTTCTTGTCTTTTTTTTGTTCCTCTGCAAACCTTGCTGACATTGAGTAAAACCTGGATGGGTGTCATGAATTCGTAGGTTGCAACTTTTGATTTCTCCAAAACGAATTTGCTACTCTTTTTGAGTTATTCTTTTGAATCTTTCCTGAATCAAATGCATATACATTACCTTGAAATCGCCACCCAGAAAACTGAGCCGATCCTCACAGCTTTGATTTTTCGCCAGAATTTGATCGACATGCTTTTTGAGCAATGCTTCAGATAGTATTGCTTTGGGAATATTCATTTTTTGACGAAACCGCAGGTGTTCCGGAATATCTTCGTACAATTGGTCAATGTCGGTTATCCCAATTTTTTTCATCATGGCTTCTTTATTGGCCGGGACTGAATTGGGAATATAGGGATGGATAAAGTCTTTTTTTGTGTTCATAATCTACTGTTTAAAGTAAAAATAAAAGGTTTTAAGCAATTCCTCCGCCGTCAACAACCAGGTGTGAACCAGTCACCCATGCTGAAAGATTGCTGGCAAAGAACAGAACAGCATTGGCAACATCTTCTGTGGTTCCGATCCGCTCCAGTGGACGGCCGGTTGCGCAACTCTGTTTGTAATCTTCATTATAAGTTCCCCCCAGCTGTTCGCATTCACTGCGAAGCATCGGAGTGTCAATATCTCCGGGACAAACCGTGTTTACCCGGATTTTATATTTTCCGAAGTCAATTGCCATTGCACGCGTCATGTTTAATGTGCCACCTTTCATGGCGCAGTATGCCACTGCATTTTCGCCACCTTTGAGTGACCAGCCCGAACCGGTATTGATAATGCTTCCACCTCCATTTTTGATCATGTAAGGGACTGCATATTTTGTCATCAGGTATTGACCTTTCAATGAAACATCGAGGGCCAGATCCCATTCTTCAGGCTCAAGGTCCACCGCATTTTTCCGGATGGCAATTCCCGCATTGTTGAATAAGATATCAATTTTTCCAAAAGCCTGAACTGTTTGGTCGATGGCATTTTTGCATTCATCGGCTTTACGGACATCGCACATGACGAAAATGGCATTTCCACCCAGGCTTTTAATTTCTGATACTGCCGCATCACCATTGGCTTGATTGATATCGAGAATGGTGACTGAAGCGCCAAAAGCCGACAGTTTTTTTGCTGTCCCAAGACCAATTCCTGAAGCTCCGCCCGAAATAATGGCAACTTTGCCTTCAAGTGATATTAACTCCAACGCATGTTTAAGGATGTTCATATGATTTTTTTTAATTAGCTTCTGATTATACTATTTTTCAGTGGTTAAGTTTTTCTTGTCGATAGACCGTCTCATAAATTATCTGAAGATAAACTTATTATTTGAAGATCTTGTCATTTTTTGTCCCTCTGCAAACCTTGCTGGCATTGATGAGCATGTTGATCGATGTCGAGAGTTTTACCGGCAACTTCAGGTAAAGACTTGAGAATTCAGCTCATCGCATTTCTGTATTGAGTAGGCGTTTCACCCGTTATTTTTTTGAAGACCTGATTGAACGCCCCCTTGGTGTTAAATCCTGATTCGTACATCACTTCGAAAATGGGCTTTTCTTTATGGGCAATTAACAATTTACAAGCATGTTCAATTCGAAGGGAATTGATGTAATCGTTTAAATTCCGATGTTGAATAGTATTAATGGTGTTGGAAATATTCCGTTCCTTTTCATTTAATGCCGACGCGATTTGCAGAAGAGACAGTTCAGGTTCAAGATACATTTTCTTCCCGACAACCAATTCCTCAATTCGTCGCATCAGGAGTTCCATATCCGAATCGGGCAACGGTTTCGATTTCGTCCGTACCTCTTCGTTTTCAAGTTTATGGCTAATGGTGGTGTAAAAAATAGCAAAGAAGAACAGGAAGTAGTAGGAAATGCTCAGGATGTTAATCGTAGTTACAGCCTGGTTGTTCATCAAAGCGGAAATGAAAATCATGATTCCGCCCAAACTACCAATGGCATATCCGTAAACAATAAATCGTAACCAACGGATGTCGACTAAGCGGAAAGTGTTTGCCTGTTCGTTTAGGTTTCTGGTTCTTTCAAGCTTCCAGAGGGAATTGATCATCAAAATGTTATAAAATACATATTGGATTTTGACAATAACATCAATGGCAAAAGCTGTATTAAAAACAAAAGAGTTTTCCTTGTAAAGGTTCTCCCAAATGTAATGATTGCCTTTCACCAGCCAGATTGCCAGAAAGAAAATCAGAAAAAATATAAAAGGAAGAAAATGTGGCCAATGTTTTTTCCCCATTCGAAAATCTGCAGAGTAGCAGGATCTAAAATAGAAGAAAAATAAGGGTACCCAAAGGCAATACAGCGGTTTATAAATGAAATGCATGTATGGGAAGCGAATGAAAAAATCAATTCCCGCATCCATATTGAGACTGTTAAAACCGTTGGTTAACACTTCTACGGAAGCATAGATGGCCAGCATCAGGCTTGGATGATGCTTTCTCCCTTTGTGAAACAAAAGAACGGTAAGCACCAGCATGGTGTACATGATTAACAAATGGATCGTTTTTTCCATAACCATTTTTTGAATCCGGATTTGGTAAATTTATACAATTTGAAATGGTTGGCAAGTTGCGAATCGGAATAAAATAAAGGTCAACAATCATGATTTTGTACCAATCAAAGATTTCCCTTCATTATATTTGATCTCAATTTATTAGTGTTACTTAAACACTAATAAATTGAGCAAACTTGATTTTTCAGTTTGGGAAACGACTAAATCGATTTAAACTGCTCACCATTATTTCTTCATTCTAAATTAATTATACATGAAAAACGTGCTGCTTCTGATCTCTGTTTGTTGTATTTTTAGCTTTCGGGTATATAGTCAGGAAACGATCAAACCTGCAGCCCTGGGCTTCGATGTTGTAAAAAGCGCCATCGCTCATGGAACAATTGACACCATTTCTTATAATTCAACCACCGTTGGCACCATCCGAAAAGCATTAATTTACAGGCCTCCCGGTTATTCAAAAGACAAGAAATATCCTGTACTCTATTTGCTGCACGGTATCGGCGGCGACGAAAAGGAATGGCTCAACGGCGGCCATCCTGAAGTGATTCTCGATAACCTTTATGCTGAAAAGAAAGTTGAATCCATGATTGTGGTGCTTCCAAATGGCCGGGCGATGAAGAACGACCACGCAACCGGAAATATTTTCGACAAGGAAAAAGTAGAAGCTTTTACCACGTTCGAAAAAGATTTGCTCAACGACCTGATCCCATTCATAGAAAATAATTACCCTGTAATCAAAGACCCTGAACACCGCGCCATTGCCGGTTTATCGATGGGCGGAGGGCAATCACTCAACTTCGGTCTGGGTAACCTCGATAAGTTTGCCTGGGTAGGCGGATTTTCCTCAGCACCAAATACAAAAAAGCCTGAAGAACTCGTTCCTGACCCTGCTAAAGCCAAACAACAGTTAAAATTACTCTGGATTTCGTGTGGCGATAAAGACGGTTTGATCGGCTTTAGCCAGAGGACACACAATTACCTTGTAACCAATAATGTTCCGCATATTTACTATGTCGATCATGGTTATCACGATTTTAAAGTCTGGAAGAATGGTTTGTTTATGTTCTCACAGTTGATTTTCAAACCAGTTGACATTGCTTCTTTTGCTCAGATCAGCAATGTTGGAAGACCTGCAGAATCCAACATCCGTTCGGCGAAATATCCACAAATTCTACCTGACGGGCATGCCGTATTTCGTGTAAAAGCTCCTGAAGCACAAAAAGTGCAACTTGATCTGGGTAAGAAATACGATATGGTGAAAAACGCTGAAGGAGTTTGGGAAACTACTACCGATTCACTGAGCGAAGGTTTTCATTACTATTCATTGATCATCGATGGAGTTGCCGTTGCCGACCCGGCCAGCGAATCATTTTACGGGATGGGACGAATGGCGAGCGGTTTCGAGGTGCCTTTTAAAGGCGATGCATATTACGAAATCAGAAATGTGCCTCATGGCGACATTCGCATCAAAAATTACTACTCCAGTGTCACCAACTCATGGCGCAATTTTTACATGTACACACCTCCGGGGTACGACCAGAATTCTACTGAAAAATATCCCGTGCTTTATATTCTGCATGGTGGTGGTGAAGACCAGCGTGGCTGGGCAACTCAGGGGAAAACCGATCTAATCATCGACAACCTGATTTCACAAAAGAAAGCTATGCCCATGATTGTGGTCATGGTTGACGGGAATCTTCCTTTAAATGGTTTTGGTGGGGAAACATTGGTCGTTTTCGAAAAAGAATTGAAACAATGCGTCATCCCGTTTGTGGAACAAAACTACCGGGTAAAAACCGAAGCGAATTCACGGGCGCTTGCAGGCTTGTCGATGGGTGGAATTCAGACCCTTTATGCCGGTGTTAAAAATACCGATCTGTTTGCATACCTTGGAGTTTTCAGCTCCGGATGGATTCAACCCATGCAGAAAGATATTGCTGATTCGCAATATGAATTCATGAAAAATAATGCCGATAAGATCAACGGCAATTTGAAACAATTCTGGATTTCGCAGGGAGGTAAAGAAGACATTGCATGGAAGAATTGTCAAATCCTAATCGCGAAATTCGATGAGATGAAAATTAAATATACCTACAGCGAATACCCGGGAGGCCATTCCTGGCCGGTATGGAGAAACAACCTTTATCAGTTTGCACAACTCGTATTTAAAAACTAAAATCGAAAACCTATGAAGTGGCATTTAATTACAATCGTTTCATTATTGACTTTGTATGGTTCTTTGTGTCTGGCACAACCAGCGCAACCGATCGTAGAAGACTTCAAACCTTCATCGGTCAATCAACCTGGTAAAGAATTTCCTAAGGTGAATTCCGAAGGCCGGGTACGTGTTCAAATTAAAGCACGCTATGCGCATAAAGTTCAGTTGGATATTAGCGCTGTAAAATACGACCTGATCAAAGACACCAGTGGAGTTTGGACTGGCGAATCTGCTCCTCAGGACGAAGGATTTCATTATTACCAGCTTTGGGTTGATGGTGCTGCCGTTCCTGATCCTGCCAGTTTGTACTTTTATGGAGCCAGTCGCTGGGGAAGCGGTATCGAGATTCCGGCAAAAGATCAGGATTTTTATGCCTTGAAAAATGTGCCTCACGGCCAGGTAATAGAGTTACCTTATTTTTCAAAAAGCAACAACAGCATGCGTCGTTGTTTCATTTATACGCCTCCCGGCTATGACAAGGATGCAAAAAAACGCTATCCTGTGCTTTACCTGCAACATGGCGGTGGAGAAAACGAAACCGGTTGGTCAAGTCAGGGGCACGCCAATCTCATCATGGACAATTTGATTGCCGAGGGCAAAGCAAAACCATTCATCATCGTCATGGATAATGGTAGTTGGAGTATGGCAAGACCTCCGGCAGGTGAACGTCCTGCTCAATGGCCACCAAAAGGATGGGCAGATGGCTTTACAAAAACCCTTCTCGAAGACATTATTCCGATGATCGATGCCAATTACCGCACGTTGGCCGTTCAGGAACACCGCGCCATGGCCGGACTTTCGATGGGTGGTATGCAAACCCGGGTGATTACTCTGGCTCATCCTGAAGTCTTTTCACATGTCGGAATTTTCAGCGGTGGAAGTATCACTACCGAGGACCTGACAAATGCTCCCGCTTTTAAAGAAAAAAATAAGCTGGTGTTTGTAAGCTACGGAAGCCGCGAACTCGAGAACCCAAGACCTGGCTCTGGAAATCCAAAAGATAATCAAGACAAACTAAAAGAAGCTGGCTTGAATACACATTTTTATGTTTCTCCGCAAACGGCGCACGAATGGCAAAGTTGGAGACGAAGTCTGCATGAATTTGCCCCACTTTTATTCAAATAGAAAACAAGATGACAACAAATATCAGATTAATCGTTCTTTTTGTTTTCCTGATTTTAAACACTTCGGTGTTTTCGCAGGATCCCAATTTCCACATTTACCTCTGTATCGGACAATCGAACATGGAAGGTGCTGCACGTGCCGAACTTCAGGATTCAACTGTTAATCCGCGCTTTCAGGTGATGGAGGCAGTTAACTGCGACAACCTTAGTCGTAAAATGGGAAGGTGGTATCCTGCTGTTCCACCCTTGTGCCGCTGTAAAACAAATCTGGGTCCTACCGATTATTTCGGAAGAACAATGGTGGCCAATCTTCCGGAGAAAGTAAAAGTTGGGGTAATTGTGGTGGCAATTGGTGGCTGTAAAATCGAGCTTTTTGATAAAGAAAACTATCAATCGTATACAAAAACCGCACCTGTCTGGATGAAAGGAATGATAAAGGAATACGACGGAAATCCATACGGTCGCCTGGTTGAAATGGCTAAACTGGCACAGAAGGACGGTGTAATCAAAGGCATACTTCTTCATCAGGGCGAATCGAATTCAAACGATACCCTTTGGACACGAAAAGTAAAAAGTGTTTACGATAACCTGATGAAAGACCTGAACCTCGATTCCAAAAATGTGCCCTTGCTTGCGGGCGAAACGGTGAATGCCGACCAACAGGGAATTTGTGCTGGCATGAACACCATTATCGCAACTCTACCACAAACCCTTCCAAATTCGTATGTAATTTCTTCAGCCGGTTGTCCAGATGGCCCTGATAACCTGCATTTCAGCGCTGCTGGCTACCGGAAACTGGGCGCAAGGTATGCAGTAAAAATGCTTTCATTGATGGGAATTAAAATCAGTGATCCTGAATAAGTCAATCCATTTAAAATCGTAAAAAAATAAATCAGAATGAAAAAAAAGCTAAGCCACTCAGTTATAAGTCAAGTCCTAATTTTATTTGCTGTTTTTATGGCTCTGATTTCCTTCGTAGAAACAAACGGTCAGAATAAGACAAAAGCAAAGATAACTTCCAATTCGCCGGTGTTTACCAATTTCGCTTATCAGGGCAACGATAAAGTTTACAACGATTTTCAACTGAAGTCGGATGAGTTTTATAACCCAATCCTGCAAGGGTGTTACCCCGATCCGTCGATAACACGAAAAGGTGATGATTATTATTTGGTTTGCTCATCGTTTGCCTTGTTTCCCGGCGTACCTATTTTCCATTCAAAGGATTTGGTAAACTGGGCACAAATCGGCCATGTGCTCGACCGGAAATCGCAATTAATTGTGCCCGAATGTGGAATCAGTGCTGGTATTTATGCACCGCAGATTTTGTATAACAAGAATAACGACACCTTTTACATGATTACCACCCAGATATCAGGAGGCATCGGAAATATGGTGGTAAAAACAAAAGACCCGCTAAAAGGCTGGAGCGAACCGATAAAATTGGAATTCAACGGAATCGACCCATCGCTTTTCTTTGATGATAACGGCAAAAGCTATGTTATTCACAACGATGCGCCGGACAAGGGAAAAGAGTTGTACAACGGTCACCGGGTGATTAAAATCTGGGAGTATGATGTTGAAACCGACAAAGTTATCCCCGGAACCGATAAAATAATTGTGGATGGTGGTGTAGATCTGGCGAAAAAACCAATCTGGATTGAGGCTCCGCACATTTACAAAAAGAACGGGAAATATTACCTGATGTGTGCTGAAGGTGGCACCGGCGGCTGGCACAGCGAAGTAATTTTTATAAGCGACAATCCGAAGGGCCCATATATTCCTGCACCTAGCAACCCGATTCTTACGCAAAGACACTTTCCAAAAGAACGGGAAAACAAAGTGGACTGGGCTGGCCACGCCGATTTGGTATTGGGCCCCGACAACAAAAAGTATTACGGAGTATTCTTGGCCGTTCGTCCAAACGAAAAGCAGCGGGTAAATACCGGCCGCGAAACTTTTATTTTGCCTGTCGACTGGTCTGGGGAATTCCCGGTTTTTGAAAACGGACTTGTTCCAATGGAACCTAAACTGAAAATGCCCAATGGCGTAACCGAAAACAAAAACGGACAGAAGGAATACTTCCCCAATGGCAACTTCACTTTTACCGACAATTTTCAGGTTGAAAAGCTTGATTACCGTTGGATTGGATTGAGAGGACCGCGCGAAGAATTTGTTTCAACATCAAAAAATGGCTTGCAGATAAAACCATTCCAGACCAATATTAAGGAAGTAAAACCTACCTCAACGCTCTTTTACAGACAGATGCACAAAACTTTTTCGTTCGCCGCAACCATTGATTACAAACCCGAAACAGAAAAAGATCTCGCCGGAATTGTGGCCATGCAAAGCGAACGGTTCAATTATGTTTTTGGGATCACTAAAAAGGGAGCCGATTATTATCTTTTGCTGGAAAGAACTTCTGGGAAATTCAGAAGCCGCGAAGTAACTTCAACCATTCTTGCAAATACTAAAATTGATATTTCGAAACCGGTTCGTCTGCAGATGTCGGCAAAAGGCGATGATTACGAATTTAGCTATTCAACCAACGGAACCGACTTTGTGAATTTGGGAGGCACCGTTTCGGGCGATATTCTTTCAACCGATGTAGCCGGAGGTTTTACCGGATGTTTGCTTGGCTTGTATGCCACTTCAGCAAACAATGCTTTGCCTGAATAAACTTGGTTCACTTAAAAAATGCCCTGCAAAATGCGTAACATCAGAGCCATTATATTGCTTTTATTCTTAATTGCTTTTCGGAATACAGGATTCGCACAAAATGAGAAAGCACGTAACCCCATCATTTTTGCCGATGTTCCCGATATGTCGATGATTCGGGTGGGCGATTCGTATTACATGAGCAGCACCACCATGCACATGGCGCCGGGTGTGCCCATCATGAAATCGAAAGACCTGGTGAACTGGACAATCATCAACTATGCCTACGATACGCTGGCGAATGTTGATGCAATGAACCTCGTAAACGGACAAAGCACTTACGGAAGAGGTACTTGGGCCAGTTGTATCAATTATCAGAAGGGTACTTTCTATGTTTCCACATTTGCACAGACGACAAACAAAACCTATGTCTACAAAACCAAAGATATCGAAAAAGGTCCGTGGGAAAGAATCGTTTTCGAACCTGCGTACCACGACCATACCATTTTATTCGACGATGACGGGAAAATTTACATGATTTGGGGTGTCAGAAAACTCCGGATAATTGAATTGAAAGACGACCTCACGGGCGTAAAAGAAGGAACCGAAAGGGTTCTTATTGAAGATGCAAATGCCCCAATCGGGAAAAATGTTGGACTCGGCGAAGGGTCTCAGATCTTTAAGGTGAAAGGCAAATATTACCTGTTTAACATTGCCTGGCCACGCGGCGGAATGCGCACGGTGGTGGTTCACCGCGCCGATCAGATTACCGGTCCGTGGGAAGGGAAAGTTGCCTTTGCCGATTTGGGAGTGGCACAGGGCGGCATTGTTGACACTCCCGACGGGAAGTGGTTTGCATACTTGTTCCGCGATTTTGGTTCGGTGGGACGTATTCCATACATCGTACCCATGAAATGGGAAGACGGCTGGCCGGTAATTGGAGTCAATGGAAAAGTGCCGGAAACGCTTGATTTGCTCCCGAGTGCTCGGGACAAAGGTTTGATTCCGGGAATTGTCAACAGCGATGAATTTACCCGCAAAAAAGGAGAACCGGCATTACCATTGGTTTGGCAATGGAACCACAATCCGGACAACAGTCTGTGGTCTATTACAGAACGCAAAGGATTTTTACGCCTGAAAACAGGGCGCATCGACAGCTTGTTCCTGAAATCAAGAAACACTTTGACACAGCGTACTTTTGGCCCGGTTTGTTCAGGATCAACACTACTCGATGCATCCGGAATGAAAGATGGCGATTTTGCCGGATTGACTGCCTTTCAGCGAAAGTTTGGACAGGTAGGGATTAAAATTGTAAACGGACAAAAACAGGTGTTCATGGTAAGCAATAAAACCGACAAACCTACCGAATTACAGAGCATCCCAATTTCGCAAAACAAGGTTTACCTGAAAATTGAATGCGATTTCAGGGATAAGATTGATGTGGCTAAATTCTTTTACAGCCTCGATGGAAAAACATGGACTGTGATTGGCGTTGAACTGAAAATGGAATACACCCTGATGGAACATTTCATGGGCTATCGTTTCGGACTGTTTAACTACTCTTCCAGAAATCCAGGCGGATATGCTGATTTCGATTTTTTCCATATCAATAATCAGATTACGATTAAGAATTAACCCCCAAACCAAAAATGAAAAACAAAAAATTACTCATCCTTTGTCTGCTGATCATCGTGTCGAACATATTGCTCGGACAAAACCCAATCGTTCGCAATCAGTTCTCCGCCGACCCTACGGCAAGAGTATTCAACGGCAAAATGTATGTATTTCCTTCGCATGATATTCCAACACCAAAAGAACAAAAACAACTGCGTAAAGATTGGTTCTGTATGCCCGATTATCATGTGTTTTCTTCTGAAAACCTGAGCGACTGGACCGATCACGGGATGATTGTCAACCAGAATAAAGTGAAGTGGGTAGATTCCACTTCATACAGCATGTGGGCACCCGATTGTATTGAACGAAGCGGAAAGTACTATTTCTATTTTCCGGCGAATAAAAATGTGCCGGATGCAAATGGCCGGAAAGGTTTCGGGATTGGCGTTGCCATCGCCGATAAACCTGAAGGTCCATATGTTCCACTTCCGGAGCCAATAAAAGGCGTGAACGGCATTGATCCCAACGTGTTTATTGACAAAGACGGACAGGCCTATTTATACTGGGCCATGGGAAATATAATGGTTGCCAAACTCAATGAAAACATGACCGAACTGGCCTCTGAGCCACTGACCATTGCCAATCTTCCACAGAAAGGATTGAAAGAAGGTCCGTTTTTGTTTGAGCGGAATGGCATTTATTACCTGACTATTCCACACGTGGAAAACAAAATCGAACGGCTCGAATATGCCATTGGCGATAACCCGATGGGACCTTTCAAAATGGCAGGAGTGGTGATGGACGAATCGCCGATGAACTGCTGGACCAATCACCAATCGTTCGTTCAGTACAAAGGTCAATGGTACCTGTTTTATCATCAGGATGCCTATTCACCCAAATTCGATAAAAACCGGTCAATTTGTGCCGACAGTCTTTTCTTTAATCCGGATGGTACAATCCGGAAGGTTACACCTACTTTACGCGGAGTTGGCCTGACAAGCGCAACAAATCAAATTGAAATTGAACGGTACAGCAGCAAAAGCGAAACCGGTTCATCCATTGAATTTCTGGATTCAACAAATACCTTCAATGGCTGGAAAACAATACTCAATGGATCAAGTGCCTGGATTCAGTACAATTCAGTTGATTTCGGCAAAGAAAAGCTGAAAAAAGTGCAGGTCAAAATCTGGTCAGAAACAGGAAGCACCTTGCAAATCCGTCTGGACAAAGTTGACGGACCGGTGATTGCTGAAGTTAAAGTTCCAAAAGGTAAAAGCTGGAATACTGTAGAAGCAAAAGTCTCCAAATTTCAATCCGGAATTCATCATCTGTTTGTAGTGTTGAAAGATGGAAATCGGGCAGAGATTGACTGGATAAAATTTCAATGATTGATTCAAACTTTTCAACAAAATGAGCTATGAAAGATTTATTCCTAATTTTAGAAATTCTAAAATTCCTATAAACCAATAAAAGATGAAAGACACAAAAAAAGTTTCCCTATTCGAGAAAATTGGATACAGCCTGGGCGATTTGGCCGCGAACCTGGTTTTCCAGACATTAATTACCTATTTGGCTTATTTCTATACCGATATTTATGGGTTAAAAAGTACTGATGCTTCAATCATAATGCTTGCTGTAGGATTGACCGCTGCCTTTATTTTTAATCCAATCATCGGAATATTGGCCGACCGAACCAATTCGAAATGGGGCAAATTCAGACCCTGGATATTGTACACCGCCATTCCTTTGGGTGTTGTTGCCCTTCTCGCATTTTCAACACCAGACTTTTCGTACAAGGGAAAACTGATTTACGCTGCCATAACCTATTCACTTTTGCTCATGCTTTATGCCTCCAGTAACTTGCCATACTCTGCATTGAGTGGTGTAATTACGGGCGATATGGGCGAACGGAATAGTATTTCTTCGAATCGGTTTGTGGCTGTGATGTTTGCCCAGTTTTTTGTACAGGTGTTTATGTTGCCTATTATTATCTATGCAGGTCATGGAGATAAGGCAGCAGGTATTGAAACAGTTATGACTTGGATGGCTATCGTTGGCACAGTCATGCTTCTGATCACTTTTTTTACAACCACGGAGCGAATTGTCCCCGGTGTAGAACAGAAATCCTCTGTAAAGGAAGATCTGTCTGATCTTCTGAAGAATAAACCCTGGC
>CAIPKZ010000404.1 GCA_903865775.1 uncultured Prolixibacteraceae bacterium
CTGCGGGAAGGTCAATCATACCGGTTGCCTTGCCCAGCGTGATCGGCCAGTGGTCTTCATCACGCATATGGAACACCATTCGAATCATACCAGCTGGTACGAAACCAACGCCGATGTGGTGATTGTCGATCCGGATGAAAACCTGCAGGTTTCGCCGGAAAATCTTCGGATTAAACTCGAAGAATACAAAGACAGGCCATTCAAAATTGGTTCGTTTACAGCCTGTTCCAATGTAACCGGAATCCGAACTCCTTTCAGCGAACTCGCCCAAATCATGCACGAAAACGGTGGCGTAGTTTTCATTGATTTTGCGGCATCAGCGCCATACGATGAGATGAATATGCACCCGGCTGATCCTTTACAGAAACTGGATGCCATATTGTTTTCGCCACATAAATTTCTGGGCGGTCCGGGATCTTCCGGAGTTTTGGTTTTCGACCAATCGATGTATCACAATTCGGTACCCGATCAACCGGGTGGTGGAACGGTAGATTGGACCAATCCCTGGGGCGAATACAAATATGTTGACAACATTGAAGTGCGTGAAGATGGCGGAACTCCGGGGTTTTTGCAGACGATCCGGACAGCACTTTGCATCCGGCTCAAAGAAAGTATGGGTATTGAAAATATTCATCAGCGCGAAAATGAACTGCTTCAATTAGCGTTTGAAGGTCTTGACACCATTCCGGAAGTAAAAATCATGGATGAAAAACACCGTAACCGAATGGGAATCATTTCATTCTTCGTGGTTAAAATTCATTACAATCTGCTAGTCAAACTGCTGAATGATTTGTATGGTATACAGGTTCGCGGAGGTTGTGCCTGTGCCGGAACATACGGACATATTCTGCTGGAAGTGAGTCACGAATTATCTGAAGAAATTACCCATCGAATTGATTTGGGAGACTTGTCACTGAAACCTGGCTGGGTGCGCTGGTCGTTACACCCCACAACGACCAATCATGAAGTTGAAATTTTCATCCGTGCCCTTCGCGATATCGTTGAGAATTACGAGAAGTATGCTGCCGACTATACCTATTTCCCAAAGGAAAACATATTCAGGCACAGGAACGAGAATCAGTATGAGGAGATTGTAAAGGATTGGTTTGGTTAAGAATTAAAAGCCTCCCCCTAACCCCCTCCAAAAGAGGGGGACTTGGCAGCAACAATGTTTTAAGCCCTTCCCTTGGGGGAGGGTTGGGTGGGGCCTATTCAGTAATCGACAAAAACCCAAAATCCTTGCTGTACCGAAGCATTTGTGAAGTAAAATCTTCTTCGTAGCTGATTAATACATCGTTTGGAGTTCCACAGGGCCAGGTTTTCAATTCATAAACAGGATTTAAAAACCCGGAATATGGAGCCAGGTCAAGCTTTTTGAAACGCTGTAAGATTTCTTCATGAAGTTGCCTGTCCACTTTTACCGCATAATTTTCAACCAGATTACGTGCCGCTTCCAAATCACCTTCCGACTTGATGCGCTGAACTTCTTTCAAAAGTCTGCCAAACAAATTTCTTAATTCCTGATAATCGTTGATTCTGACATAGGTTTTTTCAGCAGAACGAACAAATTCAACAACATTCGATGCATTTCCGGCTTCATAAACCCATCGGGCAATCAACTGCCGGTTACGCATATGCGATTCTTCGATATCTTTTCCGGGTTCGATGCGTGTTAGCTGGGTTAAAAGACCATTCCGTAAATAACCGTCGAATTCAGCTTTGGCCGCTTCGATGGAAGGAACAAGTCCCAATGTGATCATTTGATCATCCATTATATAATACAAGGCAAACAGGTCAGCGCGTGTTTCTTCGATGGTGGAATAGTAGTTTTTCAGGATGTCGAGATTTACACCTTCCTTAACTTTTCCGGAGCCATGACCAAGGCATTCATGCAAATCGGTGTGCAGGTTTCCGGCCAGATAACCGTATTGTTTCGCCCTTTCGATTTCTTCAAGTGAACCTGCAAATTCTTCCAGCATTCCATTGTTCATCGAATCGAGAAAATAGGCCTGCGTAATGTTTTCGATGGTGACCGATTTGGATCCGTATCGTTCGCGAATCCATTCGGAATTAGGTAAATTGATACCGATTGGTGTGGCCGGGTAACAATCGCCACCCAGCATGGCCACATTGATTACCTTTGCGCTAACACCTTTAACTTCCGGTTTTCTATAGTCCGGATTGACAGGTGAATGATCTTCGAACCATTGGGCATTTTCGCTTAAAATCGTTGCACGTTTGGTGGCCTCATTATCCTTGTAATTTACCAACGATTCCCAGCTGCCTTTTATCCCCAGCGGATCGCCGTACACTTCAATAAACCCGTTAATAAAATCGACTTCTCCTTCCACTTCCTTTGCCCAGTCGATGCTGTATTGATCGAAAAGTGTCAGATCACCGGTACTATAATATTGTATCAGCGTTTCAATGTATTTTTTCTGAAGGTCGTTCTCAGCA
>CAIPKZ010000405.1 GCA_903865775.1 uncultured Prolixibacteraceae bacterium
AACTGGCGCAGGGCAAATAAAAGTGCAAACGTTGAAGGCGATACAGAGCTTGCCGAAGATTCGCTCATGAATGCCAAGGGACAGGTTGTAAAGGTGAAAGATCCAAAAAATCGCGAATTCTATACTCAGGATCTGCCGGTAAATGATTCGTTGTTGGCTATTTCGCACGGAAAAATCCGGAATGGCTTGTTTAATGCCGGCCGTATCTTTAAAACTGATTTTAACGATTTTCCACGCGCAATCGGTTCGTTCGAGGATCTGAATAAACGTTATCCTGAAAATTTATATGCCTTGTCTTCATGGTTCGAATTGTATGATTTGTTTACCCGGCAAAACAATACCGAAAAGGCCGATTTCTATAAAAACCTGATCATTGGCAAATATCCTGATTCAAAATATGCCAAATATTTACTGAATCCGAATTACTTCATTGAGCTTGAAGCCCGGGCCGATAGTGTGAACAAACTTTACCAGAAAGTATTCAATGAATTTAAGAACGGCAACTATACTCAGTCCGGAAAAGTAGCTGATCAGATTATGCTGATGAACCCTGACAGCTTATTGATCCCCAAAATTAAATTCTTCCGCATCATTGCTGATGGAACCTCCTCGACACGCGAAAATTTCAGCAAACTGCTTTCCGATTACATTTCAACTTATCCGAAAGCAGAACCTGTACCTTTGGCCGGTGAGATACTGAAGTTAATTCAGGATAGCACCCTGATTGATTATCAAAAAATGGTTGCTTCAGGATACCTGAACGACCAGATTCAGAATAGTGAGTTGCAGCCGGGAAAAAATAAAGGTGCCGATGAATTTGGAGGGAAATTTTCATACGACGAAGATTTACAGCACTATTTTGTGATTGCCTACCCCAAAGGAGCGAATCTTGATCTTAACCAGCTGAAATTTGATCTGGCCAATTACAACATTGATCATTACACGAAAGTCGATTTTGACATTGAGACACAAACCTTGAACGCCAACTATTCACTGTTACTGGTTCGTTCGCTCAACGACAAGGAGCAGGGGCTGATATATTTCCGGTCGATCATCAAAAGGAGGAAAGTTTTCGAATCCCTTAAAAATATCAAATATGTCAACTTTATTGCTTCGTCAACTAATTTCAGGGAAATAACTGCTGACAAGGATTTTGCAGAATACCTGAAATTCTTTGTCAAGAACTACAGCCGTTTTGTAACCGGCGATTTCAGTGACGAATTGCTTCCTGAGCCAGAAGAACTGTTGGCGAAGGCTCAGCATGCCGAAGATCTGCCGAAGGAAAAGGGATCATTTGTATCGATCAATCCGGTTAGTTCGGGGTCTGATATCTATTTGAACGAAGAAAGTGGGAAGCAGAATTTTGTGATTGCGGTCAACTCACCGGGAGCAAACCTGAAATCGGTTACCTCAGCTTTCAATGCGCATAACCGCGATCAGTTCCGTTCTTCAAATCTCACGATCAGCCAAAGTCAGGTTGCCGATTATCAGCTGATGGTTGTCGGTTCGTTTAAAACCAAGAGTGAAGCCATCGCGTACTTTACGAAATCGGTTACCAACCGGAAATTGTTCCGTAGCCTGGATACGTTGAGCTATCGTAATTTTATTATTACGGATGCCAACCTGAAAAAGCTAACCGAAACCAAGCGGATTTCTGATTATCTGAACTTCTTCAACACCAAATACATTGATGCTGTTGCAAATACCCAGAATGCAGCAGATGCCGCTTATAAAGGTCCGTACAGTCCGTCTGTTGATGCTGCACAATCCTACTTTCTGATCATTCCAAAAGAAGAAGTCAATGCGGATCAGCTTGTTGAGGCGATCCGGAAATTCAATGAGCTTAATTATCCAAAGCCAAAACTAACTGTGACTTCGGCCATGCTCGATGATTTCAGGATATTGATTAAAGTTGAAGGGCTTCCTGATATGAAATCCGGTTTGGCCTATTTGCGCGCTATCGTAAAAGACCCGCAGGTTTACGATCCTATTCAAAATGCAAACTACCGGAACTTCATCATTACTCCTGAAAATGAAACAGTTTTCAAAAAGGATAAGAACATCCTTACGTATATGGAATTCTACAAACAGTTTTATCTCAAACAATAGATTGCCCGAAGGTTAAAGTATGTTAAGTCAATACTATTTTCAATTTTGAATTGTTTATTGCAGTAATACATTTTAATCAAAGTGTAGCTTGACATTTTTATTTGTTGTTTTTATGAAGAGAATAAAATTACTCAAATGTCAGCGACTGATGCAGCTTTGGTTTCAAAATATGTCAGGAGAGGCAACTGCAATTTATAAAAAGAAAATTACCGGATGAAGAAAACTAAAATACTCTGGACCGACGACGAAATCGATCTTTTACGTGCTCACATCATTTTCCTTCAGGAAAAAGGATTTGAAGTTGTAACGGCCAACAATGGTTCCGATGCCATTGAGCTGGTTCGGAAAGATTTTTTTGATATCATTTTTCTGGATGAAAACATGCCCGGATTAAGCGGTTTACAAACCCTGAATGAGATTAAAACGATCGATCCGAACGTTCCGGTAGTGATGATTACCAAAAGCGAGGAGGAGGATATTATGGACGAGGCGATTGGCTCGAAGATGGCTGATTACCTGATAAAACCTGTCAATCCGAATCAAATTCTACTGACGATAAAAAAGAATGTCGATCAGCGTCGACTGGTTACCCAGCGTACCACATCGGCCTACCAAAGCGAGTTCGGGAAAATCGGACTGCAAATCAGTGACCGCCTTTCCTTTTCCGAATGGGTTGAAGTGTACAGGAAACTGGTCTTCTGGGAACTTGAGCTGAGTACCTCCGGAGATTCGGCCATGGATGAGGTTCTGAAAATGCAAAAATCAGAGGCCAATCATTCTTTTGCAAGATACATCCGTGGTAATTATCAGTCGTGGTTCGGAGCAAATTCAGTCGATCGTCCGCTGCTTTCTCCGGATATCTTCAGAAACAAAATATTTCCGCAGGTCGAAGATGGCAATAAAGTTTTCGTTCTGGTTATCGACAATTTGAGGTACGACCAGTACCGGGTTTTGGCCACGGTTTTGAGTAATTATTACCACATCGAAGATGAAGATCTTTATTGCAGCATTCTTCCAACTGCTACCATGTATGCCCGTAATGCCATGTTTGCCGGTTTAATGCCTACTGAAATTGAACGTTTATATCCTGAATTCTGGGACGATGACGATAACGAAGGCCACAAGAATCGTTTTGAAAAGGAGCTTTTAATGAAGCAACTTTCGAGGTTGGGAAAGAATTACAAACTGTTTTTCGAGAAAATAACCAATGTAAAAGGCGACAAAAAAATGAGTGACTATCTGGGGAGCATTCTCCAGAGCGACTTGTCGGTGATGGTTTTCAATTTTGTGGATATGATTTCGCATGCACGAACCGAAATGGACATGATCAAAGAACTGGCCAGCGACGAAGCTGCTTACCGATCGCTAACGCTGAGCTGGTTTAATCACTCATCGCTGCTCGATTTACTGAAACTGCTTGCTGAAAATAAAGTGAAGGTCGTATTGACAACCGATCATGGCAGCATTCGGGTTGATAATCCACTGAAAGTAATCGGTGACCGCGAAACCAACACCAATCTTCGGTACAAACTGGGGCGAAACCTCAATTACAAATCGAAAACTATTTACGACATAAAAAATCCGGCATCAATTAATCTTCCATCAAGGAATGTGAGTACATCGTATATTTTTGCGACCAATACCGATTTCTTTGCTTATCCAAACAATTACAACTATTACGCGCAGTATTACCGGAACACGTTTCAGCACGGAGGCGTTTCGCTGGAAGAAATGATCATCCCGGTAGTGACTCTGACACCCAAAGGATAATTACTGATCATTTAGCTTTTCGTCGCGTATTTTCTGATACTGCTTGTTGGCAAAAACAAATTCCTGAAGTTTTTGATTGTCGGAATAGAGAATCTCGTTTCGGTTGCCCTCCCAGCACTTTTCACCTTCGGAAATAAACAGGATATTGTCGCCGATTTCCATCACCGAGTTCATGTCGTGGGTATTGATGATGGTGGTTATTTGCAGGTCGACAGTAATTGAATGAATCAGTGCGTCAATCACCAGCGAAGTTTCGGGGTCGAGCCCTGAGTTGGGTTCGTCGCAAAACAAATATTTGGGATTCATCACAATGGCCCGGGCAATAGCTACCCGTTTTTTCATTCCTCCTGAAATTTCAGATGGACTTAATTTATTGGCATCAGTAATATTTACACGTTCGAGGCAAAAGTCCACCTGTTTTTGTTTCTCCATGGGCGACAGGGTAGAAAACATGTCGAGCGGGAAACGGACATTTTCTTCCACCGTTAAGGAATCAAACAAAGCGCCTCCCTGAAAAACCATGCCCATTTCCTGCCGGAGTTCCTTCCGGTACCTGGTATTCATCGAGGTAAAGTCACGGTTATCGTAAAGAATTTGCCCACCTTCCACTTCAAACAATCCAACAATCGACTTTAACAAAACGGTTTTTCCCGATCCGCTTCGTCCGATAATCAGGTTGGTTTCGCCCTGATTGAAAACCTTGGAGATATTCCGGAGAACATCTTTATTTTCGAACGATTTAAATATGTTTTTAATTTCGATCATCTAAAGAAGTAATTGAGTTAAAATCAAATCCCACACCAGAATCAAGATGTTGGTGTTTACCACTGCCCGGGTACTTGCCGCACCAACATCAAAAGCACCGCCTTCGACGGTATAGCCGAAAAATGAGGCAATGGATGCGATAAGGAAACCAAAAACAAGGCATTTCATAAGCGAGAATGTCACATAATACGGATTAAAAGCATATTGAATTCCATTAACGTAATCCGTTAAGGTAACGGCTCCAACTGCAGGGCCAACAATCATTCCACCAATTATTCCAAAAAATACACTCAAAATATAAAGCAAAGGGAACATGAGTACCACTGCGATTATTTTGGGCAGAATGAGGTAACTGGCCGAATTAACACCCATAATTTCAAGCGAATCGATTTGTTCGGTCACCTTCATACTTCCGATTTCAGAAGTGATGTTGGAACCAATCTTCCCGGCCATAATCAATCCCATAATGGTCGACGAGAATTCCAAAATCAGGGAATCGCGGTTTCCCAAACCAATCAGTGTTCTTGGCAAAAGAGGATTCGTCATATTGTAGGCAACCTGTAAGGTCATAATTCCGCCCATAAACAGGGAAATAACTGCTACAATGCCAACTGATTTAACACCGAGGTTTTCAATCTCGTTAAATATCTGCCGCAGATATACGCTGTGCCGTTCAGGTCTGCTAAACACCCTGAGCATTAAAGCAAAATATCGGCCTGTTACATTAAAAATGTTCATCTGCATACGGATTTATTCCCTCCCGGTAAATATATTGTTTGATTAATTCTTTGAATAAGTAATTGTAAATCAATGAAATAATCAGTTGATTGTTAGACCTGTTGCACCTGCTTAGATTTTATAAAGGTACAAATATTCCAAAAACAGGCATTTTTTCAAGGGTTTTAATTTTAAACTCATTATCTTGAGATAGGATTTCAGGACCTGTTTCCAATCCTAAAACAGCTGGACCGAACACCTGTCTGAATCTTTAATTTGTTCACAATAAAATAGTTGAACTATGAACAACACCTATTGTGTTATTATGGCGGGCGGAATTGGCAGCCGGTTTTGGCCACTAAGTAAGAGTACCATGCCAAAACAGTTTCTGGATATCCTGGGAACAGGTCGCACTTTCATACAACAAACCTACGACCGGTTTAAAACAATCTGTCCTGACGAAAATTTTTATGTCGTAACCAGTGTCGATTATAAGAAGTTTGTGCTGGAACAATTGCCTGAACTGAAGGAAAGCCAGGTCTTGCTTGAACCATTGCGGCGAAGTACAGCCCCCTGTGTAGCTTATGCCTGTTACAAGATTCAGATGATCAATCCCGATGCAAATATCATCGTTGCTCCATCTGATCATCATATTCAGCAAGTCGATGTATTTCTGGAGCAAATCAAGAAAGGTCTGGACTTTGTGAGTAAAAACGACGCTTTACTTACCCTGGGAATTCAGCCTAACCGACCCGAAACTACCTACGGATACATCCAGATCGAAAGTTCCAAATCCATCGCATCGATAGACAACCTTCATAAGGTAAAGACATTCACCGAAAAGCCCAATTCAGAGCTGGCCAGGCTCTTTGTCGATAGTGGTGAGTTCTTCTGGAATTCCGGAATTTTTATCTGGTCGCTTAAATCAATTCTGAAAGCATTTAAAACACACCTGAGTTCGGTTTCCGATTTATTTCAGAAAGGACAAAAACTTTACGGAACTGCTGATGAAATTCCGTTTCTGAATAAGACCTATTCCGAATGCCAGAACATTTCCATCGATTACGGAATCATGGAAAAGGCTCACAATGTATTTGTATTGTGTTCCGATTTTGGATGGAGCGACCTGGGAACCTGGGGTTCGCTGTATGAAAATTCGAATAAGGACGAACTTGGAAATGTTGTTTCAGGAGAAAGCGTAATGCTTTACGGATCAAAAAATTGCATCGTTAACATGCCTTCCGGAAAACTTGTTGTACTTCAGGGACTGGACGGATACATTGTTGTTGAATCGGAAGAAACACTCCTGGTTTGCCGAAAGGAAGACGAAAAGCAAATCAGACAGTTTGTAAACGATGTCAGACTAAATAAAGGCGACAACTACGTGTAAACCAATTGATATAAAACAATCAGTAGAAACCGGAGAAAAACAAAGTTTATCCCTGCCTGCGGCTGGCAGGCGCTGCGCGGAAAGTTCTCCGTAGAGCTTGTCCCGATGAAAATCGGGAAGATTTAGTATTGTAGAAAAAAATGGCCCCATAGAAAGATGAACCTCGCAGAGGTTCAACCAAATAAGGCAAACAAATGGATTTCTATATATTTTAGTCGGTCACTAATATAAAATGATAATTTACCGACTAATACCTGCCAGCCACAGCTACCGCCTAACCGCAATTTTGTCACTTTTGGGTCATTGACAACAAAATAGGATCGCTCAATTTTTAAACCTTATTTTTCGAAAAGAACCTTAGTTACCAGATAACCAAGACCGGATTTGAACCTTATTTTGTATTAAAATACAGCACATGAATAAGGTTTGACTTTTGAGACGCCAGGTTTGTGCTTAGGTTTCCCAATAAAATAATGTTTTATCAATCGTTATAGAGTCGAAAAGAAGTGGGGTAGAAGCCTCAGAATCGGATAAACTTTCATTTTGCCCATCCCAGTTAAAAAATAATTATTCTTTTGGTCTGGGATTTACCTGTGGCCTGCGCGATCTGTTGTTGCGATTTTTCTTCACAACCGGTTTGGTAAAGAATTTCTGATCCAGTTCTCCCACATTCATCATGTTTTCCTTCTTTGGTTCAGCATCGGTTCCGTAGCCGTCAATCGATGGCTTTTGTCCGCGCTTGTTCAGGTTCAGGAATTTTTTTACATCGTCAAGATCGAGCACGAAGCTTGAGCCTGCAGACTTTTCGTACATGTACCAGATCTTTTTCTGGAGAATATCGGTCTTGAAATGCCGGGCAACCCCCTTGTCTGTTTCAATAGAAAGTAACTCGTTTGGGAAATCTTCCAGTGCTTCCAAATAGTGATCCAGTTCGTAGGTGAGGCAGCATTTGAGCTTTCCACATCGTCCGGCCATTTTTTCAGCATTGGGCGACAAACCTTGTTTGACAGCAGCATCCGAAGTCACACTCGAAAAGTCGGTTCGCCAGGTTGAGCAACACAAAGCCCGTCCACATGAACCAATCCCGCCAATACGACCGGCTTCCTGTCGGACGCCAATCTGCTTCATCTCTATTTTAATTGAAAAATCACGGGCATAAAGTTTGATGAGGTCCCTGAAATCGACACGGTCGTCGGCAATGTAGTAGAAAATTGCTTTGTTATTGTCGCCACGAAATTCCACGTCACCGATTTTCATATTCAGGTTCAGCTCGTTGGCGATCTGCCGGGCGCGAATCATCACCTTGTTCTCTCTCGCCTTCGCCTCTTCCCATTTAATTACATCGGCAGGTGTAGCTTTCCGGTATATTTTATTCCATTCGTATCGTTCCGGCTTTTTCACTTTCCGTTTAAACTGAAGTTCTGCCAGCTTTCCGGTAAGCGAAACTGCCCCGATATCATGTCCGGGAGAACATGCCACCACAACCAGCTCATCGCGCTTTAAAAACAAACCATCTTCATTTCTGAAAAACTCTTTCCGCGTTCCCTTGAAGCGTATTTCTACGATGTTCGATTCGTTGGTGGTGTCAGGTATATCGTTAAGCCAATCGTAAGTTCCAAGCATTGCCGGCCGGTCAAGGTCGTTATTTGTGTTGCATCCGCTGCATCCCATATCTCTCTTTTTAAAAACAAAGCGACAATATTATCATTTTTTGGGCAGACTTGCTATTTTAATTCATTCTAAATAACGAATAGCGGATTGGAGACTCTTTAATAACCAGCTAATGTGATGCTTTGCTCCCTTTTGACTTTTCTTCGTTTTCTCAAGGCACTCTCCATACCGATCAAAGCAAAAGCTCTATCTTTGGCATCAAAATTCCATTCTATGAATACGCGTATCGTTCTCCTGATCCTCTTTTCGCTCTTCGTCTTCCAGACCAAAACACAGGCTCAGACTTTGAGTCCTGATGCCAGTGTCAGCATATTGACCTGCGATCCGGGCCAGGATGTTTATTCCATGTACGGACATACCGCGATCCGTATCGCCGATCCGGAACAAAAGCTCGATATCGTATTTAATTACGGGCTTTTCAGTTACGACACGCCAAATTTCATATACCGCTTTGCCAAGGGAGAAACCGACTACCTGATGGGAGGCGAGAAATTCAGCAGTTTCATCCCGCAATACGAAGAAGAAAAACGCAGCGTGTACGAACAGGTACTCAATCTTTCTCCGGAAGGAAAAAACCTGTTGTTTCAGGCTTTGCTGCAGAATGCACGGCCTGAAAACCGTGAATATCGCTACAACTTCTTCATGGATAATTGTGCCACACGGGTTCGTGACATGATCGAGCGGAATGCCGGTGTCCAGATTCGTTTCACCGATAATCAACCGACCGAAAGTTACCGCGATCTGATCAAGAAATTTCATCATTCGTTTCGCTGGATCGATCTGGGAATCGACCTTTTGGTTGGAAAGAAGTCGGATCAGGCAGTTTCGGCATACGGACAAATGTTTTTACCTGAATACCTGATGGATCAGTTTTCAAAAGCAGAAATATCGGTAGATGGGAAGGCGCAGCCTCTGGTTCTTGAAACACGTACGCTGAAGGAATTTCCGAATTCGAAACTCCATTCAGACTTGCCCTGGCCATCGGTCGTTTTCGGGATTATTTTCCTGATTGTTGCCGCAATTTCAGTTCGCGGTTTTCTCCGGAGAAGAAAAACGGATGGATTGGATTACGGACTGTTCGCAATTACCGGTCTGGCCGGATTGATCATTGGCTGGTTCACGCTGTACTCCGAACATCCGGCCATGAGTCCGAATTTCAACCTGTTGTGGGCTTTTCCTTTGAATCTGATTTTTGCTGTACTATGGTCTTTCCGGAAGTGGCGAAAATATACCTTTTACTATTTCTACCTGGTTGGCGCTTTGTTGTTGCTTTCACTGGTTATGGGGCAACAGTTCAACCCGGCTGTTTATTTTATAGAATTAACACTGCTGGTTAGGGTAGGAGTAAATTTGATTCCGGAGAAAAAGTGATTAGTGGTAAGTTACAGGCTGTACAAAAACTGGTCATTTTGTAGGCATTGGCTTCGCGTCATTAATTTTAACAACAATGCACTTTTGACAATCAATGACCTAATGACTATGAATGACGATAGTGTTTGATTACCCGATCCGCTGAATTTTCCTTGTAAGTGGCCGTTCAACCGAAATCGGCACTTTTTCTTCGATCACGCTACTCGAATCCAATCCAAGTGCTTTCACATCGTTGATGCTAAACAAACGGGTAAACGAGTGAAGGCCCATGATCATACTTTCCCAGGGAGAAAGGCTGTAATCTCTTGACATGATCCGATCCAGATTTACAAACAGGAAATCCGGAGTGAAATGATGTTTTCTCATGGATTCATACGAACTGGTCAGCTTTATTTCACCACTGGCAACCATGTCTTTCAGTACTTCTTTAAAGAAAAGATTGACACGTGGCTCAACTTTAAACCCCAAACGAAAATCGATCCGGATGAGTGTGCCGGGTATAATTTGATTGACTTCATAACAGAACGTATCCGGTTCGTCAACAGTATCCACATGCAGCAACCAATAGGTTTGTGCACGTTTCGGTTGTTTGTTGAAAATCGAATACATAATTTTGGATTCGATCTGGTGCAATTCGTTGGCTTTGATGATATAAACCAGGTTCGTTGCAATTTGTGGTATCGTTTTGTCTTTGCTCAGATCTTCAATTAAATGAAGGTATTTGTTCACGTTTGAAAAGCTGATATGCCTGTTTTTGATCCGGCGGCCAAAATACCAGCCTACCATGATCAGCAGAAAGACAAAGGCCAATGCGATTGAAAACCAACCTCCGTTCTTGAATTTATGCAGATTGGCAATCAGGAACGAAGTTTCGATGCTTCCAAACAAGACGGCCAGTAATGCCAGGATAATTACACTAACGTTTTTCTGATGCAGATAATGTATCAAAAGCAAGGAAGTCATCATCATGGTAATTGTAATCGATAAACCGTATGCTGCCTCCATATTCGACGATTCCTGAAAGTAAAGCACCACAAAACAAACCGAAACCCATAACAGCCAGTTCACAAAAGGAATGTACACCTGACCTTTGATGGTAGTGGGATGCAAAACTTTGATTTTTGGCCAGAAATTCAGGGAGACTGCTTCACTGATCAGTGTGTACGAACCGGTAATTAAAGCCTGACTGGCGATAACAGCTGCAGCAGTCGAAATCAGGACTCCCGGAATCAGAAACCAGTCGGGCATGACGGCATAAAATGGATTTAAATCATGAACTCCCTGTGGATTATTCATCAGCCAGGCTCCCTGTCCGAGATAATTTAAAACAAGGCTGACTTTTACAAATATCCAGGATATCCGGATGTTTTTTAATCCGCAATGGCCCATGTCCGAATACAAGGCTTCGGCTCCCGTGGTACATAGAAATACAGCTCCAAGCAGGATGAATCCTTCCGGATATTCAGTCAGAAATTTAAATGCATAAATCGGATTCAGTGCATGAAGGATTTGAGGATAGGTCATCAGTTGGGTGAATCCAAGTATAGCAAGCATTCCAAACCAGATCACCATCATCGGGCCAAACGATTTGCCGATAAAATTGGTTCCAAATTGCTGGACAAAAAACAGGGCGGTAATAATCAGAAGGACGACCGGCAGTACAGGTACGGTAGGATTTATTAACCGTAATCCTTCAATCGACGAGGTAACCGTGATGGACGGTGTGATCACGCCATCGGCTAAAAGTGCACCTCCGCCTATCATAGTCAGGACCGCAGCCCACGAGGACTTCCTTTTCATCAGGGCAAACAGGGCAAAGATTCCCCCTTCACCATGGTTGTCGGCTCTCAGCGTAATAAACACGTATTTGAATGTAGTTTGCAGGGTAAGTGTCCAGAATACACAGGAGATGGAACCGTATACCAGAAGTTTGTCGAAATGGTCAACTCCGGAAATAATTGCTTTTACAACGTACAACGGACTGGTTCCGATATCTCCGAATACAATTCCAATGGTTATTAATAGTCCGGCAAAGGTAACTTTATTCAGTGAATGGGATTTCGTCTCCGACATATCAATCAGTCTTTAATTGGTGCTCTAAAAAGCGCGTTAAAGTTAAGCAAAGACATCTTCCGTTATTCTGCTTCAGGTAACTATAATTCCTGAATTATTGATTTCTTAAGAAATGAAAAGTAATAATCTGAACTTAAACCTTGAGGGGTGCAGAAATGGAACAATTAAATATCAAAAGACTATAGTTATGAATTCGGGCCCTGTTTTATATGAAAAATTGGTTCTTAAACAGCAAGGAATGTAAATACAGGTCGATTTTGCAGTAAGATTAAAAAGCAATTTTACTGTCGGGTTAGAGCCAATTTATGCATTCAGGGCAAAAAAAAACATTTTCAGGAATTGTTCCGATTGGAAAAGGCTTTTGAAACGGACAAAAGGTATTCCTTCATTTTTGTATATTTGACCCAGGTAAATCCAGAGTATTTTGCGAAAAGTTATTTTTGCCAATAAGGCACGAAGACTCCGGTTTTCTCTGTAAAGTGGATGCCTGAAAGCATAAATACGGAATGACATTCACTCAGTATATCAATAAATTAACGTCATCATTTTCATATGAACATTGAAGAATTCAGGGAATATTGCATGGCGAAACCCGGTGTGACCGAAGAATTTCCGTTTGATGAAGTGACTCTGGTTTTTAAGGTGGCGGGCAAAGTATTCGTCCTGACGAATTTAGATGGTGACTGGAGTCTGAACCTGAAATGCGATCCGGAGCGGGCCATCGAACTTCGTGAGGAATATCCGGCCATTCAGCCCGGATACCACATGAATAAGGTGCACTGGAATACGGTCATGATGGATGGTTCGCTCAGCCAAAAGCTGATTCTGGAACTGATTGACCATTCGTACCAGTTGGTGGTAGCTAAATTACCTAAATCCAAAAGCCCCTCTAAATCTCCCCAAAGGGGAGACTTAGGCGAATAGTGGATTCTGAATGAAAAAGCTTTTTACAGCATGCTTTTAATCTAAAAGTAAAAATCAACGAATACCGCTTCTTTCAGTCCTCCTTCGGATGGGCAGGGGAGGCTTTTAAAAACAAAATATGGACGATCAAAAATCCCCCTCCTCCGGAGGGGTTAGGGGAGGCTCCTACGAACTCAAAGGCGAAGAATACATTGAACTGATCAAATTGCTGAAAATCATGCGGATCAGCGAGTCGGGCGGACAGGCCAAACTGATGGTCGAAGACGGAATCGTTTTCCGTAACGGCGAACCCGAATTCCGCAAACGGGCCAAATTACGAACTGGCGATGTAATTGAGGTATTCGAATTTAAAATCACGGTGGTGTAAAAGCCTCATCCTCTGCCAACGAGGCTGGGCGTTTGTTAGAGACGCACGGCCGTGCGTCTCTACCCGAAATTTGTGGAAGAACGGTTACTGCTTCAGGTTTGTTCTGCATTTGACGCTTCCAGGTCTTTCGACGCTGAAAGGTCTTTCTTTTCCCGAAAACCTGACAGATTCAAAGGTGCTGTCTGATCACTCACGGGGTGACTCGAAGTCACCCTGTGAGTAGCATGACCAATAAA
>CAIPKZ010000406.1 GCA_903865775.1 uncultured Prolixibacteraceae bacterium
AGCCCCGCCTCACCCCAAACTCTCTTTCGGAGCGCTTTTCCCCTCTCTACACGTAGAGAGGGGCTGACCCCGAGACTTCGGGGGCGGGGTGAGTAAAGAAAAGAAATGAAATAATCCTGACTCACCCCCGGCCCCTCTCTTCCAAAAGAGAGGGGTGACGCACAGATCAAACGTAACGGGTGAGTATAGAAAACACAGAAAACTCTTCAATCACAAACCACTTAAAAATTAAGTATATGAATCACAAAACATCCAATGAAAAAATGGCCAATGGCCAGCAATCACAGGCCATTCAGAATGCTCCTGTGATAAAATTTCAAATCACTGTACATGGGAATTCAGTTCCGGGAATTTTGCCGGCCATGCTTCCACCTTTTGCCGCAAGGCAGGGTACTGATGGATGTACTAACACCATCAGGGGGCATCACATCGGGAAGGCGCCGCCAGGCCGGGCCCGTGCGCCGGGTCGTACGAGGGGACACCCGCCAGCCAATAAGGCTGGACCATCCGCCAGAAAGGCGGACAAGCCTGACCAAACCATTCAAAAGACAGTAGCCTCCCCGCTCTCTCTAAAAAGAGACGGACCGGGCCCGCCCGCCGACAAGGCGGAGGTGAGTTTAAAAACAATATTTCAAATTAATAATCAAATAGTTAATACAAAAACAATACTAAATTTTATAAATAATTTAAATTTTAAAATCATGAAAAAACAAATTTTAATTCTCGCGTTATTCGTTATGGCAATGTTTGCCAGTGTTACTAATTCTTATGGACAGTGTGCTGGTTCTTCAATAACACCAGTTACAGGTGTAGATTATCCTTATGGTATTGATGTGACAGGATTAGTAGGTACTAGTCCATCATATTCTTGGTTTGTTACCATGAATACAGATTTAAAAGCAGGTGAACTTGCCCCACTAACTGCTACAGATGGTTATTTTACTATTGAATCAGGTGCTGCAACTAATACACTGCATTTAAAATGGACACCAAAAGCTGTAAGTGGTGTGTTTTATGTTGTTGCCAAGTATTCTGCAACAAGTTCTTCGGGATGTCAGGTTGCAAACATGAAGACCATTGAGGTTAAACCTATCAATATGTTCTTGTTAGCAATTACTGGTTCTACTGTAACTGGAGGTAATGCACAAGTTGCCAACTGTGCTGCTGATATTTCTGCAATAGCTGTTACTGCAGCAACTCCAACTGTTCAATACACTTATGGACAGAATACTATTTATTACGAAGTTACAGCATCCGGTATTTTAGGAGGTTGGAAACCATCAATTAGAATTCCAGCCCTTGCTTCTGATCAAACTTATGCTAGTGCAAGTTGGAGTAGCGATGGTGGAACAAATTGGACTGCATGTACAGGATTAGCTACTACCAGTGCAACTCAAGATCTAGGTTTAGCGGCTGATGCTACAGTAGCAAATGTTGCAGGCTCAAAATACATTATTAGACTTATCATCAATAATAACAATTTCGAAACGCTTGCAGATCAAACTTTAGCAGTTGCGATTGATGGTCTTTTACCAGATGCCTATGCTGTTAGTGATGTTTATGGTGGTGGTCCGTCTCCAGATCCTTGTGCTGAAGCTACAGAATTTTATAAAACAGCGAACTATACAATTACTGGACGCCCAACAATTGGAGTTGGTACGCTTACTGGATTAGGTGATCTTATACCAAAACTTCCAAATCCATAATTTAATATTATTTTAAAGTAGACTTATTAGCTATTTTCATTAACCATCAGCACTTTCCGGTTGGGCTTCGGTCCGGCCGGGAAGAAGCGAAGCCGGGTATTGGATAACATGAAAGAAAAAGCAGAGCATGACGAATGAATAAAAAATGAATCTTCTGTTTGTTTATCCAGGCTATCCTTCGCAGTTTGGCTTCAGCGTTCGGCTGAGTTCGTGCCGAAGTCCAACGGATTGGTTAAAGGGAAAGATGAATGGCTTTAGCCAGGGTTTTTTGGGCTAAAGCCCTGAAATCATTTGCCTTTCTCCCGTTCCGATCAATCGGGCCGGCAAAGGATAAAGCAGACGGCATCGAATAGAGCTTAGTAACTCAATCCGAAATACATTAAGAATTTAACCTTAACAATTAATAATTTAAAAATTGCCTATGAAACAGGACGAAATCCGGAAATTCAAGCTCTTGCAAATCCTATGAATTCCCCAGACGAAATCCAGAAAAGAAGTACCCCAAAACTCAGGAGAAACAGGAAGTAGTCGTTGACGAATGACTATTTCCTGGTTCCTGTTTTTTGATATTTACATTTGCCATTTCCTTGACGCTTCCAGGTCTGCCGACGCTGAAAGGTCAGATATACAAATCAACCTGACAGCGTCCGAAGGTCCTGTCAGCGTTAGATTAGATTAAAGTTAGGTTAGATAAAAGTTAGGTCAACCTGACAGCGTCCGAAGGTCCTGTCAGCGTTCAGATTATATGAATGAACTTCATCGATTTACAATTTATGAATGACCATTGCCTATCGAACTCGTCCCGTCAGACAAATAATGACCAACAAATTTAAAATTGATATGAATACGACAGAACCTTTGAAATACGGATGTTTTTACCACATTTACAATCGTGGTATCGCCAGTTGCGACCTGTTTCGCGAAGCGCATAACTACGAACATTTCCTGGGTTTGTATGACAAATACATCTCACCCGTGGCCGAAACATTTGCCTGGGTATTAATGCCAAATCATTTTCACCTGTTGGTGAGGGTGAAGGAAAAAGAAGAAATTGGATTTTTTCCTCCAAAACCACTTTCGGGGTCTGCAACCACCGAAAGGGTTGATATGGCAACTACCCCATCGGCGGTTATATACCCCGATGGAGGTTGGGCAGCAAAAAAATATAAACCTGAAAATCAATTTTCGCACCTGTTCAATTCATATGCTCAGGCATTTAACAAGCGATTTGATCGCACAGGAAGCTTATTTCAACATCCTTTCAAACGAAAACTGATTGATAATGAGCAATATTTAAAACAAGTCATCTTATACATCCATAACAACCCCGTCCACCATGGCTTTTGCAGTCATCCAGTAGAATATCCCTGGTCGAGTTACCTGACGTGCATATCCATAAAGCCAACCAGGCTGAAACGTGAAGCAGTTTTGGGTTGGTTCGATTCTGAAGCGAATTTCAGGCTGGTCCATGAGGATAAAATTGAAATTGAGAAGATTGAAAGATGGCTGGAAGTATAGTCGACCTGTCAGCGTGCTCCCGAGAATTCGGGACTGACAGCGTCAAATGGTTAAGCAACATCGAAACAATTGAAAACCGAACAGATATGAATAAAAATATTTCGCTACGCTGTAGCTTCCGGCGTTTTGGTATAACGATCGGGCTACAAATAGCTCGCTGCTCCGCAGCTGATTCCAAATCGACCGAGTTCATGTCCGCAGCAGGATGGGCGTCTCGTCCTGTCAGCGTGCTCACGAGAATTCGGGACTGACAGCGTCAAAATTTGAAAATAAAATTGAAATACCAAAGGCCGATGGCCATTATGAAAACACTCTTTAACATCGCACGTTTCACGGTACTCGCAATTCTGCTGTACCTCCTTCAGGCTTTGGCTCCCGCCAGAGCCCAGAACGTCGTGTATCAGGGTGAAACAACTCCTCTGTCGGTAGTCGCAGAAGACGGATATAGTTACGAATGGGAATTGTATGACGACGGAACGGCTAACCTCGCAATTGTCCCGGGAAATTGCCCGGTGTCTTCTGCATTTTTTGTTGGAGGCAATGTAGGAGCTACCGTGAATGTGAAATGGATGAAACCGGGAATCTATTATTTCAAATTAACGGTCTGGGATGTGAGCGGATGCGGAAAGAACGCCAAAGTTGGTCAGATGGTTGTCAAAGAGAACTTGCCCAAAGCCGTCATTACTCCGCCTGATCCGGCTGGTATCTGCGCTGGTGTAATGACCGAGCTGGAGGTCACCATCAGTGGACATGGCCCGTGGAAATTAATCTATACCGACGGAACCAATTTATGGACCGTAACCGACATTAACGATACGAAATCTTACCTGAAGGTTAATCCTGTGGTAACGACGAGTTATTGGATCACCGAGGTTTCGAATGAAATCGGCACCAACACGGTACCGTCAGACACCGTTTTGCTTAAGGTAACTCCATTGCCGGTTTTGGTCATCACCGATCCGGCAGCAGTTTGTTATCCGGGCACCGTTGACCTGACCAATCCGCTTCTTTACACCGGAAGTGATCCCGATCTGTTTTATGAATACTTCTCGGATGCTGCGGCCGGCACTGCAATTTCGGATCAGAAAGCGATAGAATTAGACGGAACATATTACGTGAAAGCGACCAACCTGACCACAGGCTGTTTCATCATTAAACCAGTTGTTGTGACGATCATTCCGTTGCCGGTAGTTCTGATTACCAATCCTGCCGCGGTTTGCCAGCCGAAAACAATCGATTTAACCAAGGCGGAAATTACCTCCGGAAGTGAATCTGGTCTGGATTATTTGTATTTCACCGATTCGCTGACAACAATTCCGCTTCTGAATTTCATGGCTGTTTCTGCTGGTGGCCGGTATTTCATCAGGGCAACCAATCCGGTTACAGGCTGTTCTATTGTCAAAGCGGTCAAAGTCACTATAAATCCTCAGCCTATCCTGGTCATTACCGATCCTCCGGCTGAATGTTTCCCAAATACTGTCGATCTGACTTTGGTCTCGATTCTTACCGGAAGTACGGTTCCTGCCGGATCGGTTTACACTTACTGGACGGATGCCACGGCTACTCTTCCTGTTTCAAATGCCACGGCAATAGCCGCTTCAGGAATCTATTATATCCGTGCCGTTGCACCGGGAGGCTGTCCTTCTGATGTCGTGCCGGTGAATGTTACGATTCATCCGCAGCCCAAACTGGTTATTGCCAATCCTGATCCGATTTGCGAACCTTCCAACCTCGATCTCACTATTCAGGCGGTTACCTTTGGAAGCGATCCGGATCTGAGATTTAAATATTATTCCGATTTGGATACGACCACGCTGATTCCATACCCAAAGGTTATTACAAGCGGAGGAACTTATTACATCAAGGCAATCAATCCATTGACCGGCTGCACGAATGTCAGGCCTGTGCTGGTTATTGTAAATAAGCTGCTTACTCCTGAATTTCCAGTCATTAACGAGTTGTGCGTAAACGACAATACGCCTTCATTGCCGAAAATTTCGGACAACGACATACCGGGTACCTGGGATCCGGCCACCATCAGTAGCGCGAAGGCCGGAGTGACAACTTACACCTTCAGCCCATCGTCAGAAGTATGTGCACGGAAGGTAACAATTCAGGTTAAAGTAAACAGACCGGCCAATCCTGTATTTAATCCGATTGGTCCGCTCTGTCAGAATGTACCTGCACCGGGTTTGCCGGGGTGGTCGAACAACGGATTTACAGGCAGCTGGAATCCGGCCAAAATTTCGACCGACTTAGCGGGAACTTTCAGTTTTAAGTTTACTCCGTTTGCCGGCTTGTGTGCAAAGGATACAACGATTGAAATCAAGGTTAATCCTGAAGTTGTGACTGTTTTCGATCCGATCGGCCCGTTGTGTCCGGATTCGGAAGCGCCATTATTACCGGCTACCGACAAAAACGGAATTACAGGGACTTGGTTTCCAGCTGCCATTTCGACCACAAAGTTTGGAGAATTCGATTACGTGTTCACTCCGGACGGAGTAAGCTGTGAGAATCTAAAGCCAATGAAAATAAAGGTTACCGAGCCGATTGTACTGACTGAAACCCATCAGGATATTGGATACAGCATTGAGCCAAAAGGAAGCATCGATCTGAGCGCTTCAGGAGGATTTGGAACCTTGACTTATCAATGGGACAACGGGGCCGCAACCGAGGATCTGAGCGGACTTGGCAAAGGAATCTATACAGTGAAAGTGACCGACCAGAATAATTGTACAGCCAGCCTTTCGGTTTCAATTACGCGAATTGAACTGATGACTATATCGGCCGTGGTCTACGATGCCTGTCCCGGATTTAACGGAAGCATCGAATTTGATTTCACCAATGTTCCGGATGGAAAGCATGATATTTTGTATTCCGG
>CAIPKZ010000407.1 GCA_903865775.1 uncultured Prolixibacteraceae bacterium
AACATTCAAGCCCTCGCGGGGCTGTGTTGCAACCATTGATTGTTTTCCATGCATTACATACATGGCTATTCACATTAAACCACGTTGTGGTTTGAAAATGTTTTGGAGGTGATTTACAACAAAAAAGCCCACTTGAATCAAGCGGGCTTTCGGATATTATAGGAATCAGAAATGTTTAGAGCGTCTTGGCAACTTCTGTTAAAGTAAAGGCTTCTATAAAGTCACCTTCTTTTACGTTGTTGTAATTGTCGATGTTCAAGCCGCATTCGTAACCTTTGTTTACTTCTTTTACGTCATCCTTGAAACGCTTGAGTGATCCGAGTGTTCCGGTATAGATTACAATTCCATCGCGGATCACACGTACTTTGTCTTTCCGAATGATCTTTCCGTCGCGGACAATACAACCTGCAATGGTACCCACCTTGGTAATATCGAATGCTTCCATCACTTCAGCAGTACCGGTGATTTCTTCCCTGATTTCAGGAGAAAGCATACCTTCCATTGCCGCTTTTATTTCGTTGATGGCATCGTAGATTATTGAATACAAACGGATGTCGATCTGTTCTTTTTCGGCTATCTTGCGGGCGCTTACCGATGGACGCACCTGGAATCCAACGATGATAGCATTTGACGCAGTTGCGAGCATTATATCCGATTCGGAAATAGCACCCACCGCTTTGTGTATCACATTCACCTGAATTTCCTGAGTCGACAGTTTGATCAATGAATCAGAAAGCGCTTCGATCGATCCATCCACGTCACCCTTCACAATAAGGTTCAATTCCTGGAAGTTCCCGATGGCAATGCGTCGTCCGATTTCATCGAGCGTAATATGTTTCTGTGTACGAAGTCCCTGTTCACGGGCCAGCTGTTCACGTTTATTGGCAACATTCCGTGCATCACGTTCATTCTCCATCACGTTGAACTTATCTCCCGCCTGAGGAGCTCCGTCCAATCCAAGGATGATGACAGGTTCTGCCGGAAGGGCAACAGTAACTTTTTGGTTACGTTCGTTAAACATGGCTTTTACGTGTCCGTAATACTGACCGGCCAAAAGAACATCGCCAACTCGTAACGATCCGTTTTGAACGAGCACTGTGGCAACAAAACCACGACCTTTATCGAGGGTTGATTCGATGACTGTTCCGGTTGCGCGTTTATTCGGATTGCCTTTCAATTCAAGCATTTCTGCCTCGAGCAATATTTTTTCAAGTAAGAGATCAACATTTAAACCAGTTTTGGCAGAAATATCCTGACTCTGGTATTTTCCACCCCATTCTTCAACGAGATAGTTCATTTGAGCCAGTTTCTCTTTTATTTTTTCAGGATTTGCACCCGCTTTGTCAATTTTATTGATTGCAAATACAATTGGTACGCCAGCTGCAGCTGCATGGTTGATTGCTTCGATCGACTGTGGCATGATGTTGTCATCAGCGGCAACAATGATAATTGCAATATCGGTAACCTGAGCTCCACGGGCACGCATGGCGGTAAATGCTTCGTGACCCGGTGTATCCAGGAATGTTATTTCGCGACCATTGTTCAGTTTTACATGATATGCCCCGATGTGCTGGGTAATACCTCCGGCTTCACCGGCAATTACATTGGTACTTCGGATATGGTCAAGAAGCGATGTTTTACCGTGGTCGACGTGTCCCATAACGGTTACAATCGGAGCTCTTGGTAAAAGTTGTTCCTCGGTATCCGGTTCTTCTTCAATGGCAATCTGAATTTCGGCACTTACAAATTCGACTTTGAATCCGAACTCATCGGCAACAACAGCCATGGTTTCGGCATCCAGACGCTGATTGATGGAGACGAATAATCCCAGACTCATACAAGTTGAAATTACGCTGGTAACAGAAGTATCCATCATGGTGGCCAGTTCGTTTACTGAAACGAATTCGGTAACTTTCAGAATGCTCTGGTTGGCTTCGTCACGTTCAGCCTGGGCAGCCATCTTATCGCTAACCAGCTGACGTTTATCTTTCCGGTATTTCGATCCTTTTGATTTGGTACCTTTGGTTGTAAGGCGCGCCAGCGTATCTTTAATTTGCTTTTGAACATCTTCTTCGCTGACTTCTTTTTTAAGCAGCGTACGTTTCTTCAAAATGGAAGAACCACCACCACCTGCCGGTTTTACTCCGCCAATGTTTTTGGTTACAACCAGTTTTTTCCGTTCGCCTGCCGGTACGGCTGGTTTTTCTGCAACATTTAGTCGTTGCGTAGTACCAGGGATATCTTTTGAAATGCGTTTTCTCTTTTTCTTCCGGTTTGCTGCCTGTTGAGCTGTTTCAGCAACACCTGCGCCTGGTCTTTTATCCGATGGAACATCAATCCGGCCGACAACTGTCGGGCCTGAAAGCCTTTCAGCTTTAGCTTTTATGACCGTTGGACCTGTTCTTTCCGGTTCCGGACTTCCCTCCTGAACAGCTTCGCCGTCAGTCGGTTTTTGGTCGTCGCGGCGAACGCGTTCACGATCTTTCCGGTCTTCTTCTTTTTGCTTTTTACTCTTTTTTGCCGGTCTTGTTTTTTGATTCAGCAAGTCCAGGTCAATTCTTCCAACTACTTTTACTTCCTCAACTTTGGGAACATTTGTTGTGAGAACGTCATCGTCGTAACGGTCTTCATCGGTAAAAATGCGGGGTGTTTCCTCCTGAACTTCAGGTTCAGGAACGATAACTTGTTTTGGATGAGCAACTTGTTTTGGATGAGCCACAGGCTTATCTTCTGCAACTACTGGTTTTTCCTTGTGCTCTTCGACTACTTTGGGTGATTCCGGAACAGGTTTTGTTTCCTCTGCCGGTTTTTGATGAACCGCCTTTGGTTTCTCAACCGGAGCAACTGGTACTACAGGCTCTTCTTTCTTTCTTACATGACCCCGATTATCCAAATCAATCTTTCCAATCACTTTCGGCGCTTCAATTTCATGCCGGTTGGTAGTGATTATTTCTTCTTTATGTTCGTGCCTGATGGGTTTTGGCTCAACGATATGCTCAGTCTTTTTTGAAGCATTATCTTTTATAATAACTTCATCATTAACATAGTCGTCGTCATGATGCTTGTGCCCTGAATCTTTTACATCATCCAGCGAGATAGATTCTTTTATCCCTCGATGACTTTTCAGATTGAGCAATTCTGACTCTTTTTTCAGGCTTACATCACCTTTGTATTCTTTTTCAAGAAGATGGTATGCATCATCTGTAATCTTGTTGTTTGGATCTGTATCAATAGCAAATCCTTTTTTGTGCAGAAATTCGACGATGGTTGAAATACCAACGTTAAAATCCCGTGCTACTTTGCTTAGTCGTTTTATACTACCTATAACCATAAACCCACTCAGTTAAATTAACCTCAAAAAAATTTTAAGGAATTAACGATGATGTAATATTTACATTCAAAATCTAAAATGCCCTAATTTGCATGCAATAATTTGAAACAGCTTTCAGGCTTATTCAAATTCTGTTTTAAGTATTCGCAGAACTTCGTCGATGGTTTCCTCTTCGAGATCGGTTCTTTTGATCAGTTCTGACCTGGTCAGGCTCAATACATTTTTTGCTGTATCGCAACCTATCGACTTGAGTTGGTCAATTACCCAGCTTTCAATTTCATCGGCAAATTCTTCCAGGTTCACATCTTCATCGTCCTGCAGAACTTCGCGGTAAACATCAATTTCGTAGCCGGTGAGCTGGCTTGCCAAGCGAATGTTTAAACCTCCTTTACCGATAGCCATCGAAACCTCGTCGGGTTTCAGGTAGACATCGGCTCGTTTGGTGTCCTCGTGCAGTTTGATGGAAGAAACCTTGGCCGGATTCAATGCACGCTGAATAAACAGCTGATTGTTGGCTGAAAAATTAATCACATCAATATTTTCGTTACGCAATTCACGAACGATACCGTGAATTCGTGATCCTTTCATTCCAACGCAGGCACCAACCGGATCAATCCGTTCGTCGTACGATTCAACAGCTACCTTGGCCCGTTCGCCCGGTACCCTGACAATCTTTTTAATGGTGATTAAACCATCAAAAATTTCAGGAACTTCCAGTTCGAACAAACGTTCGAGGAAAACTGAAGAGGTACGTGAAAGAATGATCAGCGGGTTGTTGTTGCGAAGTTCAACTTTATAAACTACAGCCCTGAGATTATCGCCTTTACGGAAATAATCGGAAGGAATCTGCTCTGTTCTTGGCAGAATCAGTTCATTTCCCTCATCGTCCAGAATCAGAATTTCTTTTTTCCAGACCTGATATACTTCACCGGCGACAATGTCACCGATTTTACCTTTGTATTTGTTGTAAATATGGTCCTTTTCGAGTTCCATAATGCGACTGGCAAGATTCTGCCGAAGGTTAAGAATAGCCCTGCGGCCAAAATGAGCAAGTTTAACCTCGTCAGTTACTTCTTCTCCAATTTCGTAATCAGCGTCAATTTTTTTGGCTTCTTTCAGCGTAATCTGCAAATTCGGATCTTCAAAATCCTCGTCAGCAACTACCGTCCTGTTGCGCCAAATCTCAAAGTCACCCTTATCGATGTTAATGATCACATCGTAGTTTTCATCTGTGCCGTATGTTTTTTGAAGAACATTTTTAAATACATCTTCCAGCACACTCATCATGGTTGCGCGGTCGATGTTTTTTAGTTCCTTAAATTCAGCAAAGGTGTCGATAAGATTAAGAGTATCCATCTCGTCCCGGTTTTTAGAATTTTAATACTTGTTTTGCTTCCTTAATTTCTGAATATTCAAAATGATGAACCCGTATTACAAGTTCTTTCTTTTTCGAACCTTCAATCTTTTCTTTGGTGCTAACCTCCAGATCAATTCCCTGATCGTCGGCATTTTTTAGCAATCCATTCAACTTCTGGCCATTGGCCAGCAATACGTCAATTTCAATTCCAATATTTTTCTTATACTGACGAAGTAAACTGAAAGGTTCACTCAATCCGGCAGAATATACCGACAATTCAAAATCTTCAGCTTCGCGGTCGAATTTTTCTTCGACATACCTGCTGATTTCAACAATTTGGTTAATCGAGATTCCAGTATCACTGTCGACCATGATATGAATAACATTGCTTGATGAAACAGTTACCTCAACCAGAAACTGGTCGTCGGTCAATTTTTCATTTACAAGTTCTGCTATTAATGCTTTGTCGATCATATTTTTGTAATAAAATAGGGGACTTTCGATCCCCTTCCTCTGGTTTTCCCAAATTATCGCGACAAAAATAGTAATTTTTATTAAATTGTCAAAATCAATTAATTAAGGATTTGCCAAAACGCTGTAAATTCAGTGTTAACGTGATCACGATATGGCCTTCAAAACAAAAACTTTCCTATTTTTGTGGTGTTTGGCTTAACAAACAGAAATATAATGCATTGAAAATAAATAAGAAGAAAATTATTAACGATCCGGTTTTTGGGTTTATCAACATCCGTTCTGAACTCGTCTTTGATCTGATTGAACATCCGTATTTTCAACGATTACGCCGGATTAAGCAATTGGGTCTTTCCTGTCTGGTTTTTCCGGGAGCTAATCATACCCGTTTCGAGCATGCTTTGGGTGCGGTTCATTTGATGCGTTCGGCCATTGCCATCCTGAAATTGAAAGGTCAGGATATTTCTGATGAAGAAGCTGATGCGGTAACCATTGCTATTCTTTTGCATGATATAGGGCATGGCCCGTTTTCGCATGTGCTCGAAAGTACACTTGTTCAAGGTGTTCCGCATGAACGGATTTCGTTGCTGCTTATGGAAGAACTTAACCGCCAGTTTGATGGTCAGCTGGAACTTGCCATCCGTATTTTCACTAACCAATATCCGAAACACTTTTTGCATCAATTGGTTTCCAGTCAGCTCGATATGGACCGACTCGATTATCTGAGCCGCGACAGTTTCTTTTCCGGCGTTTCAGAAGGAATAGTTGGGTCCGAACGGATCATAAAAATGCTAAATGTAAAAAATGATGAACTGGTTGTGGAATACAAGGGCATTTATTCGGTTGAGAATTTTCTGATCGCCCGCCGGCTAATGTACTGGCAGGTCTATTTACACAAAACCGTTATATCTGCTGAATACCTGTTAATTAATGTTCTGGCGCGTGCACGTGAACTTGCACTCAACGGAACAGAACTGTTTGCTACTCCGGTACTCAAAGCATTCCTTACTAAACAAATTACCTTAGACGACTTTATTAATAACCGGATCATTGAGGGACATACAGCACTTGATTTGTTTGCCAGTTTGGACGACAATGATATTTTTGCATCAATAAAAGAATGGCAGAATCATCCGGATGCAATTTTGTCGTACCTTTCAAAATGCATGATTAACCGAAGACTTTATAAAATCAAGATTAGCAAGAAACCAATCTCTGAACAGAAGATTGCCATAGTGAAAGAAAAGATATGCACCCATTTCAATATTTGTGACGAGCAATTGCATTATTTCCTGATTGCAGATACCATTTCAAATAATGCTTACAACTCAGTTTCGAGCGAAAAAATTAATGTTTTGTTCAAGAATAACAAAACAAGTGATATTTCAGATGCCTCAGACATAAACCTTTCTGTTTTTTCTGAAACAGTGAGGAAATATTTTATCTGTTATCCGAAAGAATTGGACATTAAGTAATTTAAATCTATTTTTGCACCGCATTATAAAAGTAATATGGAATTCAAAGCTCAAAGTATAGCTGATTTTCTGGGAGGTACGGTTGAGGGTGATGCCAATGTATCAGTATCGGATGTTGCCAAAATTGAAGAAGGCAGGCCTGGAACATTAACTTTTTTATCGAATCCGAAATATAATAAGTACGTCTACGAAACTGAAGCCTCCATTGTAATCGTCAATCAGGATATAGAGCTTGAAGCACCCGTTAAGGCTACCTTAATTCGGGTTCCGGATGCTTATAAAGCTTTTGCCTCATTACTCGAATTGGTTCAGCAAGCCAAAGGAAATAAAGTAGGAATAGAAAATCCTTCCTTCATTGATGCATCGGCCACCATCGGAAAAGATGTTTATATTGGAGCTTTTGCCTATATCGGCAAAAATGTCACAGTCGGAAATTACGTTAAAATATATCCTCACACATACGTTGGCGACAATACGACCATAGGCGATGATAGTATCCTGTTTGCAGGAGTTAAGATATATGAAGACACACGTATTGGTGCAGCTTGTATTTTGCATGCCGGTGCAGTAATCGGTGCAGATGGTTTTGGCTTTGCCCCAAAAGACGATGGAACCTATCAGAAAATTCCACAGGTTGGAAATGTAATTCTCGAAGACCTAGTTGAAATTGGTGCTAACACAACCATCGATTGTGCTACCATGGGATCGACGATTATCAGGAAAGGAACTAAAATTGACAACCTGGTTCAAATTGCCCACAACGTGGAAATCGGAGAAAATACCGTAATGGCTGCTTTAACAGGCATTGCCGGATCTGCTAAAATCGGTAATAATTGTCGTTTTGGCGGTCAGGTTGGTGTTGTAGGTCACATTACCATTGGCGACCATGTCAATGTGGGTGCGATGGCCGGCGTTTCGAGCAGCATAAAATCAAACAATACCGTTTTACTTGCTCCTGCCATGGATATTGCCAGGGCTGCCAAAGTTACTGCCGTTTACCGGAACCTGCCCCAACTTCGTCAGCAGGTTATTGATTTGGCAAAAGAAGTAGCACAAATAAAAATAAAGCTCGAAGAATAAATCATATCAGGAATGGTAGTAAAACAGAAAACATTAGCAAAGGAATTTTCGATAAGCGGTAAAGGACTACATACCAACTGTTTGGTTAATATGACTTTTAAGCCGGCACCAGTTAACTTCGGATTCAAATTCCAGCGGATCGACCTCGAGCACAAACCAATTTTGAATGCCAGTGCAGATTGCGTGGTTGATACTTCGCGAGGCACAGTGATCGAAAGTCAGGGTGCTCGTCTAAGCACCATCGAACACAGTTTGGCCGCATTAACAGGCATGGATCTCGACAATGTCCTGATTGAAATTGACAATGAAGAGGTTCCTATTCTGGATGGAAGTGCCCGTTTCTTTGTTCAGGCCATTGAAGATGCCGGAATTATTGAACAGGAAGCTGATCGCGAATACTTCGTGATTACCGAACCGATTATTTATAAAAATACGAAAACAGGATCAGAAATAGTCGCCTTACCCGATAACGACTACAATTTAAACGTATTAATTTCATTCAACTCTTCGGTGTTGAACAACCAATTTGCAACTTTAAATACACTTTCCGAATTTAAAGATGAAATTGCAAACTGCCGTACATTTGTGTTTTTGCATGAACTTGATTTCCTGTTAAAAAACAACCTGGTTAAAGGCGGCGATATGGACAGTGCCATTGTAATTATCGATCGTCCGGTTTCGCAGGAAGAACTTGATCGGATAGCCGATTTATTCAATCACAAGAGGGTTGAGGTAAAATCGCAGGGAATTCTCAACAATATAGATCTTCAGTATGATAATGAATGTGCCCGTCATAAACTTCTTGATGTAATCGGTGATCTGGCTTTAGCCGGAAAACGAATTAAAGGTCGCATCATTGCTACCAAACCCGGTCACAGCGCCAATACTGAATTTGCCAAATTGCTTAAAAAAGCCATTCAAAAAGAAGATTTGAGGGAGAAGGCACCGGTTTACAATCTGAATGCACCGGTAATCATGGACGTTAACAAGATCAAAGAACTCCTTCCACACCGTTTCCCTTTTCTCCTGGTAGATAAAATTATTGATGTTCAGAAAGATTTTATTGTTGCTGTTAAAAATGTGACAGCAAACGAACCGTTTTTTCAGGGTCATTTTCCCGAAGAACCTGTAATGCCTGGAGTTTTATTAGTAGAAGCCATGGCACAAGCCGGAGGGATTTTCGTTCTTCGAAGCATGGAAGGGAAATTCTCAACTTATTTTATGAAAATTGATAATGTCAAATTCAGAAAAAAAGTGGTTCCCGGCGACACAATCGTTCTAAAAGTAGTGCTTACTTCACCGATTCGCAGGGGAATTGCCGAAATGCGTGGTTTGTGCTATGTGGGTGATTCGATTGTTGCAGAGGGTGATTACATGGCCCAAATTGTGAAAGTAAATTAATCAGAAAACAGTATAGAAATGAAACATCCATTAGCTTACATCCATCCAGAAGCAATCGTTGCTGAGAATGTGATTATCGAGCCATTCGTAACGATCAATAAAGATGTGATCATCGGCGAAGGAACACAAATTGGATCAAGTGTAACCATAATGCCTGGAGTACGGATTGGCAAAAACTGCCGCATCTTCCCCGGAGCAGTTATTGGTGCTGAACCTCAGGATTTAAAATTTAAAGGTGAATATTCTACAGTTGAAATTGGCGACAATACCACCATCCGAGAATTTGTGACAATTAACAGGGGAACTTCAGCCAAGGGCAAAACCATTGTAGGCAGTAATTGCCTGTTAATGGCCTACGTTCACGTGGCTCACGACTGTGTAGTTGGAAACAATTGCATTCTGGTAAACAGTACACAGCTTGCAGGTGAAGTTGTTATCGACGACTATGTTATTCTGGGTGGAATGTCGGCGGTACATCAATTTGTACATATTGGTTCACACGTGATGATTTCAGGCGGATCGCTTGTTCGTAAAGATGTTCCTCCGTTCATTAAGGCCGGCCGGGAACCGCTTTCATATGTCGGTATCAATTCGATTGGCTTGAGACGCCGGAATTTTACCAACGAAAAAATCCGCGAGGTACAGGAAATTTACCGCTACATTTATCAAAAAGGACTGAATATTTCGCAAGCCGTTGAAGTGATTGAGGCTGAAATGCCTGCTTCGACCGAAAGGGATGAAATTCTGTTATTTATTAAAGACTCGAAAAGAGGAATTATTCGCGGTTATTTACCCGATTAGTTTTTCCTGAAATATTCTTCAAAAAGCTCTGGATTTGTTTTCGGAGCTTTTTTTATGCTTTTGTTTATTCTGACATCAGAGGAATCTGGATTCCGGTGTTGCATTTGAATAAGAATTACCTAATTTTGAAAATAAAAAATGCTGAATAAAACTTTCAATATTATCGTGGAACAAGGTGTTGATGGTTATCTTATATCTTCAGTTATCGAATTGCCGGGCTGTCATACCCAAGCCAAAAACTATGATGAACTTATTAAAAGGACTAAAGAGGCTATCGAACTTTACCTCGATGAAAAAAAGCCATTTAATCCCACAAACAAATTTCTGAGTCTGCAACAAATCTCGGTCTGATTATGTCGAAGTTGCCCTTGTTAACTGCCAAAGAGCTGATTAAAATTCTACTCAGGTTAGGATTTGAATTGAAAAGGCAAGCCATAAATTCTTTCAACATCTGGATGGGAGAACTACTGTAATCCCTGATCATGGCACTGAACAGATTGACCGTGGATTATTGAGCAAGATAATTAAACAAGACTTGATGATGGCAATTGAAGATTTTATCCGGCTAAAGTAGATTGGTCTGTTTGATTAAAAAAACTAAGACGAAAAACCTTTCTATTAAACCATTTTTAATCGTAGTATTTCGGTTTAAAAGTACTCCGGACACACCGGAAACCGATGTATGATTTGGCTGAATCCTGATATTCAAAACTACGGGTTGAAACCTGAAGATAATAGGAAATATCTTTCCATGAACCTCCTCGGATTACCTTTCGTTTTAACGCAGGCTGATCATCTGGCTTGGCATTGTACTGAAAATCAGGACTGAAATCGCTTATAATTTCATAAGCCGATTCGTCGTAGGCATTTGAAGTCCATTCAGCAACATTGCCCGCCATATCGTACAAACCATATGAATTGGGCAGAAAGTTGGCTACTTTTTCGGAGGCAATGTTCTTTCGGCTATCAGCAACATAATTACCCCGCATCGGCTTAAAATTGGCTACAAAACTGCCTTCCTGATTTCTGGTATAATAGCTTCCCCAAGGGTAAAGTGTCATTTGATGACCTCCTCGCGCAGCATATTCCCATTCAACTTCCGAAGGTAGACGGTAATCCATTACTCCCGGATTTTTTATCATTTCCTGAAATGTATTAAGCTGTTTGGTCCGCCAGTTGCAAAAAGCTTTTGCTTGCTGCCAGGTTACACCAACAACCGGATAGTCGTCGTATGCCACGTGACTGAAGTATTTTTCGGTCAGTGGTTCGTTGTATGAGAAGGTAAAATCGCGCATCCAAACCAGGGTGTCAGGGTAAACCGGAGTCGATTCACGCATCAGGAAGGATGAACGGTTCTGAACCGGGTTTACTTTGCCAGTCGCATCAACAAAAGTTCCGCCGCTATAACTTTGAGTTTGAAAATTGTAGCTGTTCGAGCGTTTTGCAGCTTGCTTGAAATCAATCCAGTAATACTCGAAATTGAGTTTTCGGGTGTCTATTTCCTTTTTCTTAAAAAAACGTTCGTTTTCAGGAATATACATTTGCTCGAGAACAGTTTGGTAATCAGGATTCTTCCATTCGATAGGCTCAACCCAGCTTAATCTTGGATTGTCAATGACTTCACCTTTTTTACCTTCCGAAATCAGAAATTCCGGAACAGTTTCGGATAGTAATTGCCTTGCAATGGAATCTCTGACCCAAAACACAAATTGCCGGTATTCATTGTTTGTAATTTCGGTATCATCCATCCAGAATGATGGCACGGAAACAGTTTTTACCGGCGTAGAAGCCTGGTCTGCTTCCTGTTCCGATGGGCCAATATTTATGCTTCCCTGTTTGATGAAATTCATCCCGTAAGGAATGGGTTCAAAATAGGGTTTTCTGTCCTGTGCGCTTGTGAGCTGGCTCGTCCAATCGCGGTTGCATGAACCGAATAGGAGAGTGGCGAACAAACTTATGATCAGAATTTTGTACATAATTGGCACTTCAAAAAAAAAGCCTTATCAGGAGTTTTCCCATAAGGCTTTAACTTATGTTTTAGGAGACTAATATTCCCAAAGATTTTGTTCGTAATCGAAAATTTCGTTTTCAATCCGTTTGCTTTCGAGCATGGCATCCTTACTGCTCAGATATTGGCTGATGTCGCGGTTGTTATAAATGTTTTCCTCTTTTACTATGTAAGAGTTGAATTTCCTCTTTAATAGGATATCGTCGAATGAAGAATTTCGGGCAGTGTTCTGAGGGTTAAATACTTCATTGGCAGCAAGTAATTCACGTGCTTCAGGAAAATAAATCCAGAATACCTGGCGGCGCTGCACTGTTTCCTGATTAACGTCTTCATCGCGGTAGAATTCCTGAATCGGGCATATTCCAATGATCCTGACATTCATCGTTGACGATTGTTTGTCGAAATACCATTCTTCTTTAATCATGAATTGTTTGACTTCTTCGGAACGGATTTCACCTGCAACAACTTTATCGACCAACTCGCCGGTATCCACATTCCTGACTTTCCGGGTGCGGGTTGTTGCTCCAAAAGCTTCTTTAACCTGTTCAAAGGTCATCGGAACTTTAAACTCATCGTCATTTTTGGCATCATAGGCAGTTAATTTGCCATCTTTGATTCCGTCAATCAGAAGGTTTACCAGATTGTACCTTTTATCCATCTCTTTGGTTGGAAAGTACAAAGGTTGATTAATCTTTTCACGCAGGTCGATGATCCGCCAAACCTTCTTTTTCCACATCACATCTGCTTCTCTTAAGTAGGGAAGTGGAGTGGGTTTGCGTTTAGCAAGGTCGGTTCGCGAATATGCGCCATCAACTATCTGTGCTTTTGCTTCGTGACTGGTTGCTACAACCAAGAGAGCCAATACTCCGATTAATATAAATGCCTTTTTCATGACTATTTTATTTTAAAACTGATTGGGGCCAGTGGGCGGTTGCTACCATCACCCCCTTTAGCCATAATATTGTCGATAAAGATTATACTTCCCTGATTTAATTTGCTAAAAAAGCCTTTTTGTTCATCAGTAAATTTGTTCGATTTTGAAGAAGTTGTTTTTACATAAGCTCCCGAAAAAGAAACATCAAATTGAGTGACCGTGAATTTCAGATCAAAGTCAAAATCTTTCAGATCAGCAAATAATCCATCTTCGGCCATTAATTCTTCTTTTTTCAAGGTTCCGCCATTTTTGCCTCCAATAGTTGCCAATGGATCCGGAACTTCTTTTACACGGAAGACCATCGATCCCATTGGTCTTTTTTCCTTATTCATGTTGGCAACTACAGAAATCGTGGTGATTTTACCAAGCGCATCTAATTTGCTGGGGTATACTAAAAAATCGTCTCCATTTTTCTCATATCTTCCGTTACTCACGGTAAGTTCAAGATTTTCAGAAGCTACTCCTGCCGCCGATACTTTAATTGGATTGGCAATTCCCATATACAAAACATTCATTTTGGTTGGTGAAATAGTTGCACTGGGTTTTCCTACCTGGTATTCACCTTCAAATTTATAGTCTTTGGTATTTCCGTCAGGAGCTTTGTATTTGATTAGACCTCCCCATTTAAATGTCCCGGCAGTTGAGGCTGATGCTTTATAAATTCCTTTCCCTTCGCGCATTGCCAGTTTGCTTCCACCTACGAAAATCTCTGGTAACTGAGTTGTATCCTCAGCAGCTAAAAATATCTCGGCTTCAAATTGGTCTCCTTCAAGTACATAAGTTGATTTGGCTAATATCCTGGCTCCAAGTTTATTGAATTTGAAAGATTTTTCATCAATCTGACTGTAAAGGGTGGTAATAATATTTGTTTCAGCATTCTGAATGTCGATTTGCGTTTTGGAAAGCATTGTAATCACTGCAATTAATGGCTTGCTTTCGAAGTGCAAAATTTCCCAGCTTTTTTTCTCTCCGCCTTCTTTCAGATCGATTTTAGGGTCAGAAGTGTCGAGTTGCTTGATAATATTATCCTTTAAGGTTGAACCTTCTTCAAGAAAAGAACCCAGAAACTCACGGTATTCTATGATATCATTTTTTAGTTCTGTAGCCTTTTTCTGTTGAATCATGATTTCTGAAGGGGTATTCAGGTCATCTTCTTTTTTTATTACAATCGTATCACCCTTACTATTTATCAGGACAGGATCTTCTAATTCCAAAACGTAATCTGATCCGGGAGCATGTAATACAATACCTCCTGATGCCATGGCCAATTTCTCCTTAAGGTCTTTAATCTTGGTAACCAGTTCGTTTGTTTTCAGTTTAACCTGATCTGATTTATCTTTCCATTCTTTTACCTTAGTTGGATTTTGAAGATAGGCGGCATCAAAAGATCCATAGATCTGTTCATTTTTTTTGTTGACGTTATTCAGTGTCTGGATTAAACTGGCGTCAATAATCCGAAATGACTCAAGCACTTCAGACGCCACGTTTAGTGCTAACATTGCTGTCAGCACCAGATACATCATATTGATCATTTTTTGCCTGGTAGTTTCCGGGCAATTTTTAGTCGACATAGTGTTCGCTCTATTAAATTACTTCTTCTTATAATTCATGGCACCAAGCATATTCCCATAAATTGAATTAAGAGATTCAAGGTTTGCATTCAGTTTTTCAGCATTCTCCTTGTATTTCTTCATTTCCTGTGCTGATAATGCGATAATCTGGTTCATTTGGTTAAGATCTTCGAAGAACTTAGTAGAGGCCTGGATTTGTTCACTTGTACCTTTTAATTGTTTCTCGTAGGAACCATTGAGCGATTCGATATTTTTATTCAATTTTTGAATATTTTCACCATAACTGGATGAATTCGTATCCAAATCCTTAAATCCTTTTTCGATCGAACCTGAAAGCTTCTGATAGGAATCTACCAGTTTTGTTCCTGAATCGTCAATCTGTTTGGTGAATTTAACGCTTGATTCATTAAGCTTTGCGAGCATTCCTTCGCCGGTTTCTGAAATTCGTTTGGCCGTAGTTCCATAATTATCTACCAGTTCACTGATCGAATTATTAATGGCGGTATTTGCATGAGAATTTATCTCCGAAAATTCTGACATCGACTCCGATGCCGAATTCAGGTTTTTGACATAAATATCGGTCGCCAATGTTGCAGCCGAAATATCACTGATTCCTGATGCCGTATTTGAAAGGTCAACCAGACTTTTTTCAATTTTGGAAAGAAGTTCCGGAGAAATGCTGGCATTACTCAACAGAGAATTCAACCCACTGCTAATATCTGACTGAACATCCTCAATCGGAGTGAGCAAATCGTAGTCATCATGCAACTCCGGATATACTCTGGTCCAATCCGGTTGTTCCATGGGTGGCTCAAATGCTGAGATGAAGAAAATAAATGCTTCTGTCAGCAAACCGATGGTGAGCATGATTCCAGAATGGTTCCAATGCTGGAGTTTAAACAATGCACCAATGAGAACTAATGATGCACCCCAGCCATAAACATAACCCATCAGGACTTTCCACCTTTTTGACCTAATTATTTCACCAACATTCATGTGATCAGAATTTATAAGGATAATTAAAATTCGTTACCAAAAGAAGAACGGACGCAACGGAAACCTACATACGATTTGGTTGTATCCTGATATTCAAAACTTCTGGTAGAAACCTGAAGGAAAGTAGCAATATCTTTCCATGAGCCTCCGCGAATAACTTTACGTTTCATCGCAGGTGCGTCACCAGGCTTTGCATTATATTCAAAATTTGGATTGAAATCGTTAATGTACATGTAGGCAGACTCATCATATGCACTGCTTGTCCATTCTGCAACATTTCCTGACATGTCGTACAATCCAAAATCATTTGGATCATAACTTCCTACTTTCATCGTTGCCATTCCGCCATCTTCAACATAGTTTCCGCGCAAAGGTTTAAAGTTTGCCATGAAAACGCCATCTTTTTCGCGGGTATAATAACCTCCCCATGGATACATCGACAACTGACGGTCGCCCCTGGCGGCATATTCCCATTCAACTTCTGTGGGCAAACGGTAATCGTGCAAGGTTGCTTCTTTGCGTGCGATTAAGAAGTCATTGTGAAGTTTAGTTCTCCAATGACAAAATGCTTTGGCCTGTTTCCAATCAACACCAACTACCGGATAATCATCAAAACCGGGATGCCAGAAATAACGGGTAGCCCATGGTTCATTGTACGAGAAGGTGAAATCACGAATCCAGCATAAAGTGTCAGGATATACAGGTACCTGATCGCTTAAAATAAAGGAAGAACGGTTTTGAATGGCTTCTTCTTCACCTTTGGCATTCACAACCGATCCGCTATAACTTTGAGTTGCGTAATTATACATATTTACCCGACGGGCAGCCTGTTTTAAATCGATCCAATGATATTCGTAAAACAGTTTTCGTGCATCAATTTCCTTTTTCTTGAAGAATCGTTCGTTTTCAGGAACATACATTGCAGCAAGTGCTTCGGTGTAATCCGGATTGTCCCATTCGAGCTTTTGGTCCCAGTTGAGACGAGGTGGATCAACCGGGTTTCCTTTCCGATCTTCAGTAGTCATAAACTCAGGAAATTGTTCCGACAATAAAGTTCGGGCAATAGAATCCCTGACCCACTGAATAAACTGACGATATTCGTTGTTGGTGATTTCAGTGTCATCCATCCAAAAGGCATCAACGGAAACGGTTTTAACGGATGTATTGGCTGAAGTTACATCCTGATCGTTTGTTCCAAGATTAAAGGATCCCCGGTGAATAAAGGTCATCCCGTAAGGAGTTGGTTCAAACCATTTTCCCCTTCCTTTAACTCCCGTCAGTTCGCCATTGCCAGACTTATTACAACTTGTAAAAGTCACAACGGCCAATAAAACCAACCCAATAGAAAAATGTTTTTTCATAGTACAGCTATATGTTGCTTCTAAATATTCTACTTTATAAGTATCGTATGCTTTTATATTTCTTAATCCTGTTCTTTCCTAAATCCAAACTGTAATTCAGAAATAACTCATGCGAACCCCCACCATAACCAGCCAAAGCCGAAGTTATCAGATCGTACGCATATCCGATCTTCAATCCATTATTCATTTCAAATCCTACCAGAGCACTGACTGCATCGTTGATCCGGTAATTTAATCCGGCTGAAAACCGCTTTTTATATACCAAATCAACTGTGAAATCCATCTGGAAAGCAGCCATGTCTGTCTTAAAATAGACGGCAGGCTGTACTTCAAATAACGGATCAGACAGTGTTATATTGTAACCTGCTGACAGATAATAATGCCGGGCCAGAAATGTAGTTGCCGTTTCACCGAGTAAAATAGAAGCCTGGTTGATGTGTGTAACCGATGCTCCAATGAAATAATCGTTCGACTTTAAATATATTCCTAACCCTAAATCAAATGCCAACTGGCTGGCTTGTGCCTGTGGTATCTCAGTATCTTCATCGACGGTTTGAAAGTAATCCCCCTCAGGAATAAACCATTTTGGATTAATAGTCATGTTGTAAAATCCAAGGCTTGTTCCTATACCGATGTCACCAAATCTGGTTTTTCTGCGGTAGGCATAGTCAAAACTGACTGCAATATTTTTTTCAAATCCTAATTCGTCACTGATCACATTCAAGCCAATCCCACTATTTACTCCAAACAAATCTCGTGCTGCACCAACACTGAAAACCAATGTTTTCGGTGATCCTGGCACTCCATCCCACTGATACCGGTTCAATATTGTACCATTAATTAATCCATCATTTCCAGCGTATCCGGGGTTCACAGTCAGCATGGTTAATTTGTTAAAAGTGAACTGCGGATCTTGTTGAGCAATTGCGGCTAAGTTAGCTATTATATATAAAAATAAAAAACAAAATATTTTTTTCATAAAAGCACCCTGTTTCAACTAGGTTTCGGCCAACTATCGATCAGTAAAATAATGAAAAAATGTTTACTGTACCAAACCCGAAATATACTCTAAAGTCAATGAACGCATGTTTTGTTCATTTATTTTGTCTTTTGTGCATTTTACGAATGTTTTTCCACCATCGGTCAGGGATGTCTCCATGTGATGCTTTGATATAATCGTCTTCTTCACATGGAATTATATACATTCCACCTGTTCGTCCTTCAAAATCTGAAATCTCCATCCACCAGCGGCCGGTAGTTCTACTCTGAAAAAATACAAGCGTCATGCTGATATTCGACATGTCAACCATAAACTGATTAAAATCTTCCGAATCATCCGAAGGATCCTCCGGTTTGCGACTGAAAAATCCTTCCAGAAAATGCCAGACGATTTGCGCCATCAGGTGGCTCGAATTCGATGTTTTATCTTTTTCAGGAATCAGATTGAAAAAACCTGCGAGTTTCAAGGTATCGCTGGTTCCGGCATAACGTGATATCTGGCAGGCTTCTTCAGAATACAATCCATTAGGTGATGCCATAGACTGACCGGGTGCATCAATATATCTCACAGCATTCATGTCAAAACTAAAAACATTGGCATCGCGCAGAATGGGTTCAACCGAAGTCAAATCATATCTGATCTGCCCCAGGCGTTTGACATCCCAGTGAAAGTTGTTAAACTGGTCAATGTCGGTGGCATCAATAAAATAATTCTGGTATGCCAGAGCGGTATATGAATAGAGGTTTTTCTGTTTTTCTATGATCAGATTCAAATAGTTTTCTGAATTGATGTTCTTTATTCCTTTTCTGAAATCTAATTTGGGGTCAACAGTTACCATATTGAAAAGGCGGCCTTCAAACGCTTTGGTCATTCCAAATGTTAAATCCTGACTTCCGCCTAAAACGACTAAGGTTTGATTATTTTCAAGTATGTGTTCACAAATATCCCGTAATGCAAAATAAGAGTCGCTAACTGTATGGCCGATTTTCAGGTTTCCCAGATCCAAGGCCTTAAATCGCGGACCAATCCGGTTCAGATTATATAAATGTTTCCGGATCTCGTCAGGCGCTTTTCCTGCACCCGTTCCTTCTGAGTTCCGGTCCTCACATACTCCGATAATAACCAGATCTGCCTTTTCAGGCTTAATTTTTTCCTGATTTTTCTGCAAGAGTGTACCCAGTGTGTGCTTTTTATTAGCCCATTCAGTAGTCTCAAACTTCTCAAAATCAACAGGATCAAAGTAATGTAGCAGGTCCATCAGCGGGTTATTATCACGATATGAAAATACGTTATAAATTAAAACAGGCAAACAAAAATATGGTTGCCTGTAATAATTATTTTTTCCTTGATTTCTTTGGTGCCGGTTGTTTTTCAATCAGCAACATGCAGTCCTCGAAAGATAGTGCAGCAGCATCAGTACTTTTCGGAATTTTGTAGTTGTTCTTTTTGAATGAAATATACGGACCCCATCTTCCATTCAAAAGTCTGACTTCATGATCCTGTTCAAAAACCTTGATCACTGCATTCAGGTCTTTTTCCCTCTTGGATTCGATGAGCTCAATTGCCCGTTCCAATACAATCAAATATGGATCATCAATATCTTTTTCAAGCGAAACGAATTTGCTGTCGTGCCTGATGTACGGACCAAACCTGCCGATAGCCACTGTAACGGTTTTTCCTTCAAAATCGCCCAGATTGCGGGGCAGTTTGAATAGCTCCAATACTTCATCCAAAGTAATGGTTTCCAAATGCTGACCCTGGCGAAGGCTTGCGAACTGTGGTTTTTCACCTTCTTCGGAAACTACGCCAAGTTGTGCCAATGGGCCGAATCTGCCTATTTTTACTGAAATTTCTTTTCCTGAAGCTGGATCAGTCCCGATAATCCGAACACCGTTGGTTCGTTCAGCATCATTCAATGCGCTTTCTACTTTGGAGTGAAATGGATCGTAAAAGCTGCGGATCATGTCGTTCCAAACCAGTTCTCCATCAGCAATTTCGTCAAATTCCTTTTCAACTTTTGCTGTAAAATTATAATCCATAATCAGATCGAAATACCTCATCAGGAAATCCGTCACAACCATGCCGATATCGGTAGGAAAGAGCTTCGATTTCTCAGCACCGGTCTGTTCTTTCTTGATTTTTTCTGAAATCTTCTGCCCCGAAAGCACCAGATCTGTGAATTCGCGTTCAACTCCCTGGCGATCTTCCTTAACTACATAACCTCTGTTTTGCACGGTGGTAATGATGGGCGCATAGGTTGATGGCCGGCCAATTCCCTGCTCTTCAAGTTTTTTAACCAGGCTGGCCTCGGTGTATCGCGGAGGTTTTTGTGTGAACCGTTCAGTGGCCTGAATTTTGTCCCAACGCAAAATCTGGTTGACTTTCAGAGGAGGCAACAATCCTTTTTGTCCGCCATTCTGGTCCTCATCATCCACTGATTCCATGTAAACACGAAGGAATCCATCAAAAATAAGTACCTCCCCAATAGCAACAAACTGGTCTGAACTGTTCGAGATATTTATGGTAACAGTAGTTTTTTCGAGCTCGGCATCGCTCATTTGCGAAGCGATGGTGCGTTTCCAGATGAGTTCGTATAATTTTTTCTCCTGATTGGTTCCTGAAATATCTTCCTGGTCGAGGTATGCCGGACGAATTGCTTCATGGGCTTCCTGTGCACCTTTGGCCTTGGTTTTATATTGACGCACCTGGTGATACCTCTCGCCCATATCACTGATGATCTTTTGTTTGGCTGCATGAATAGCCAGTCCGGAAAGGCTCACCGAGTCGGTACGCATGTAGGTTATCTTCCCCGATTCGTATAGTTTTTGAGCAACGCTCATGGTCTGACTAACCGAAAATCCCAGTTTCCGGCTCGCTTCCTGTTGAAGTGTTGAAGTAATAAATGGTGGAGCAGGCGATCTTCTTCCTGGTTTTTTTACCACATCGCTGATTTGAAATTCAGCAGTTTTGCACTTTTCCAGAAACTGGTAAGCTTCGTCGCGGGTATCGAAACGACGGTTCAATTCTGCTTTGAGTTCAACAATCCGGCCATCATTTTCGGCTACTAAAAAGCTGGCAGAAACCCGAAATGCTGCGGTAGAAGTAAAATTGATGATTTCACGTTCACGATCGACGATCATTCGCACAGCAACTGACTGCACTCTTCCGGCTGAAAGTGACGGTTTAACTTTTTTCCACAATACCGGTGAAACTTCAAAACCTACAATACGGTCGAGCACTCTTCGCGCCTGCTGTGCATTCACCAGGTTAATGTCGAGCGGCCGTGGATTTTGAACAGCATTTAAAATGGCATCTTTGGTAATTTCATGAAAAACAATTCGTTTGGTCTTTTCAGGATCCAAACCAAGAGTTTCCATCAGGTGCCAAGAAATGGCTTCCCCCTCGCGGTCCTCGTCAGATGCGAGCCAGATGGTCTTCGAATCTTTTGCAATTTTTTTCAGTTCAGCGACCAATTTCTTCTTGTCGGCTGAAATTTCGTATTTGGGAGTAAAGTTGTTCTGTATGTCAATTCCAAAATCTTTTTTCTCAAGATCCCTGATGTGCCCCATGCTGGAAGTAACAAAAAAGTCTTTACCTAAAAATTTCTCGATCGTTTTTGCTTTAGCCGGTGACTCAACAATTACAAGATTTTCGTGCATATATCGGATTATTTACTTACTGAATTCAAAATTTTGTGCAAATTAAAGAAAACGAAACGCTAAGTTCAAAATATAATTCAATAAATTTTGAAATCATATTTATTTGAAAATGATTTATTTATTCATTTTGCTCGTCAGAAACCATCTTTTTGTGTCGGAATTTTGATCATTATTGATTGAACCGGAAAATCATACTTCAGCGGCATTTAATATGCACAAATTAAGTGTGTTGGCGCATTATAAAACTTCCTGAATTCCTTGCTTGAAAGTTGAAGTTGCGAACTTTTGAAAACACTGGTTTTTCGCTTCGGTTTCATACAAAAGGAATTCAATTGCGTTTCATTATCTTTGCCCGCTCAAAACACAATTATCTATTCATGGAACGTGATATTTCGTTTTTTAAAAAATACATACGGATTTTCTGGACCGTATATGCTATAGGTGTTGCTGCAATCTTTCTGATGTTTATTATGATTGCGCAAGGCTGGCTGGGATTTATGCCATCTTTTGAAGATCTGGAAAATCCGGAAAGCCTTCTGGCATCCGAAGTTGTTTCGTGTGATGGAGTGGTGTTGGGTAAATATTTCAAGGAAAACCGAAGTTTTGTAAACTACAATGAAATCAGTCCGAATATGCTGAACGCTTTGGTAGCAACCGAAGACGTGAGATTCTTCAACCATTCAGGAATCGACATTCGAGGACTGTTCAGGGTTGTGAAAGGAATTCTTACCGGGAATACCAGTTCAGGCGGAGGAAGTACGATTAGTCAGCAATTGGCAAAAATGCTTTTTCCACGCGAAAGTCTTGACACTAAACTGGAGTTGATATTCCGGAAATTTAAAGAATGGGTCATTGCGGTTAAACTTGAGAAAAGTTATACCAAGGAAGAAATCCTCACCATGTACCTGAATAAATACGATTTTTTGAATCTTGCGGTGGGAGTTAAATCAGCTTCAATGATTTATTTTGAAACAAGTCCCGATTCACTGAAGATTGAACAGGCCGCCATGCTGGTAGGAATGGCAAAAAATTCTTCGTTGTACAATCCGGTCAGACGACCCGAATTAACCTTGCGCAGACGAAATGTGGTCTTGGCGCAAATGAGAAAAAACGGATATATTTCCAAAGATGAATTCCAATCGTTGAAGTCACTTCCTTTAGGATTGAACTACCACAAAGTTGACTTCAAAACCGGACCAGCACCGTATTTCAGGGAATATCTTCGTCAGGCAATGAATGCGAATAAACCCAACCGGTCGGATTACCGTCAATGGCAAATTCAGAAGTTCAGGGAAGATTCGGTGGACTGGGAGGTCAATCCGCTTTACGGATGGTGTAACAAAAACAAAAAAGCGGATGGAACATCCTATAATTTGTACCGCGACGGTATCCATATTGTTACAACCCTCGACTCCCGCATGCAGCGTTATGCCGAAGATGCGTTGATAACCCACCTGAAGAAAAATGTACAGCCAGGATTTAATAAACATCTGCGTGCTTTAAAAAACAGACCTTTCTCGAACGACCTGACTGATGAAGCTGCCCAGGGAATCTTTGATCAGGCAATCAAACAAACCGACCGGTATCGGATTGCAAAACTCAGTGGTAAATCGTGGGACGATATCAAACAAAATTTTAACGTTCCGGTTGAAATGACCGTTTTCTCCTATAAAGGGGAAAGGGATACAATCCTTACGCCTCTTGATTCTATCAAATATTATCTTGGTATCATGCGGTCTTCCTTTATGTCGATGGAAATTAAAACCGGATATGTAAAAGCATATGTTGGCGGGCCTGATTATCGCCATTTTATGTATGATATGGTGAAAGGTGGCAAAAGGCAAGTCGGTTCAACTGTTAAGCCATTTCTTTATACCCTGGCCATGCAAAACGGTATGTCGCCCTGCAGCAAGGTTCCCAACGTGAAGCAACAGTTTATTTTACCCGATGGTACTATTTGGGAAACAAAAAATTCTGATAAAACAAAGTTTGATGATAAAATGGTGACCCTGAAATGGGGACTGGCGCATTCGGTGAACCAGGTTTCAGCATGGGTCATGAAGCAGTATAATCCGCAGTCGGTTGCCGATATTATGAAAAAAATGGGTGTTTACAGTCCAATCGACCCGGTTCCTTCCATGTTTTTGGGTACTTCGGATGTGACACTTTACGAAATGGTTGGTGCTTACGGAACCTTTGCCAATAAAGGCGTGTTTACCCAACCCATTTTTGTGACTCAGATACAGGACCGGCATGGGAATGTGATTTCAACTTTCAGACCTGAAAAGCATGATGCCATTGACGAACAAACAGCCTTCCTGATGATCGACCTGATGCGTGGCGTGGTGGATGCCGGATCGGGAGGCAGGTTGAGATATCGGCCAGTGTACGGCGGATTCAAGGGGCCGATTGCAGCGAAGACCGGAACTACCCAAAACCATTCCGATGGTTGGTTTATTGGATTGACACCCCAGCTGGTGAATGGAGCATGGACGGGCGGCGAACTAAGAAGTATCCATTTTGAAGATATGCAATCGGGACAAGGTGCAAGCATGGCTCTGCCAATCTGGGGATATTACATGAAAAAAGTGTATGCTGACAGGAGTCTTCCTTATAATGAGGATGTTGAATTTGAGCGGCCGGTCAGTTTTTCCGTGAATGTCAACTGTGACGATCCTGAAAGTATTGAGCAAAGTTTGGATACTTCGGAAGATTTCTTTTAATTTTCTACTTTACTTCATAAGCACAGTCACCCTGAACTTGTTTCAGGGTCTCTTTAATTTTGGGATTCTGAAACAAGTTCAGCATGACCATGTAACCGTAATTTTTGATAATTCACTTTTAGGCAGACTTATTGTGCCTTTTCTTCCTGAACCCGATAGCTGGCTCTTCCGGTTCCTGTCATATTTCCTGAAGAAACTCCGTTTATCGTGATGATTACCTTTCCTTCGCGGGTCAATGACTTCAAATTCGGATAGTTGATTTTTACCGGTTCTTTTCCGTTGTAGTAAATTTCAGATTTCCAGAAAACGGTTGGACTACTTTGGATTTGCGGATCACGATCAACTTCTTCCCTGGTGGGATTGTAGAATTCAATAGTTGAT